>DASSNI010000149.1:0-6809 GCA_035701385.1 Candidatus Limnocylindria bacterium
GGTCGAGGGCGCCGGCAAGTAGAGGTACTTCAGCTTGCTGGCTCCCAGCCCCTGGCCCATCAGCCCGCCCAGGGCGAGCGCAAACAGGCCCTGGATGGTGTTGTAGCCGGCCCCCAACGGCTCGCGGAACGGGTCCAGGAAGGTCTCCACCCGCTGCAGCTGGTACGGGGTGCTGCTGATCATCAGCACCGCGGCTCCGACCAGCCCGGAGCCGATGGCCCCCAGGTACAGCAGGTTGGCGCCCGCCATGAAGAAGATGGCGACGGCGGTGATGGCGTACACGCCCGCCGTGCCGAGGTCCGGCTCCAGGGCGATGAGCAGGAAGCCGGGCGCCACCAGCAGGCCGAACGGCACGAAGCCGTTCCAGAACGAACGCGCGTTGCGGCCGGCGCGATCCAGCCAGTGCGCCAGGTACACGCAGATGGCCAGCTTCGCGATCTCGGCCGGCTGGAACTGGCCAAGGCCCGGGACCGTTATCCAGCGTCGCGACCCGAAGGCCTCGGTCCCGATGCCGGGGATCAGCACGGCCACCAGCAGCACCATCGTGCCGATGTACAGCGGGATGGCCAGGTAGCGCAGCAGGCGGAAGTCGAGGCGGCTGGCGACGAGCATGGCGGAGAGACCGAGCACCGCCCATATGGCCTGCTGCAGGCCGATGGCAGCCGGGTCGTCGCTGGCCAGGTACGACTGGACGCTCGAAGCCGAGTAGACCATCACCACGCCGATGGCCACCAGCGCCAGCACCGCGATCAGCAGCGGGTAGCTGACCGCGTGGCGCTCGCGGCGGACGCCCTGCGTCCGCGTGCCGCTGCCGCGGCGGGCGACCGGCGTGGCGCTGCTCATTGCCCTCCTCCCCCATGCGGCAGCGCCAGGACCGCGGCGCGGAACGCCTCTCCCCGGGCCGCGTAGTCGGTGAACATGTCGAAGCTGGCCGCGGCCGGGGATAGCAGCACCACGTCGCCGGGCTGCGCCAGGCCGGCGGCAAGCGCCACCGCCTCGTCCATGCTGCCGGCCCGATGCACCGGCGGTCCGCCGTAAAGCAGCGCGGCCAGCTCGCCCGCGGTCTCGCCCATCAGCACCGCCGCCCGGGCATGCTGCCGCGCGGCGTCCGCCACCTCGGCGTAGTCCAGGCCCTTGCCGCGGCCGCCGGCGATGAGCACCACACGCGCCGGCGCGAAGGCGCGCAGCGAGGCGGCGGCGGCCATCGGGATCGTGGCCTGCGAGTCGTTCACCCAGCGCACCCCGCCGCGCTCTGCGACGGTCTCCATGCGGTGCGCCACCCCGCTGAAGCCCCTGATCGCACGCGCAACGGCCTCGTGATCCGCGCCCGCCAGCCGCGCCCCCAGGGCGGCGGCCATCACGTTGCTCAGCATGTGCCTGCCCGGAAGCGGCACCTCTGCAGCGGAGAGCAGTGGCTCCCCGTTCAGCAGCAGCCGGCCGTCGAGGACGGTGGCTGCCAGCGAGCGGTCGTCGAACCCGTACCAGCGCACGGCGGCCTCGGCCGGGAGTGTCTGTCCGAGCGCCACGCAGCCGGGGTCATCGGCATTCAGGACGACCGTGCCGTCGGCAGCGGAGAGCTGGGCCAGCCGCGCCTTTACCGCCCGGTAGGCCTCGATGCTGCCGTGGCGGTCGAGGTGGTCGGCGCCGATGTTGGTGTAGACCGCCACGTCCACGCCGCGTGAGATGGTCGATAGCTGCAGCTCTGACAGCTCGAGCACGGCCCAATCGTCGGCGCCCAGCTCGTCAACGCGCTCGATGAGCGGCGTGCCGATGTTGCCGCCCACCGTATGGGGCACGCCGGCCGAGGCCAGCATCTCGCCGATCAGCGCGGTGGTCGTCGTCTTGCCCTTGGTGCCTGTCACGCCCAGCAGGTGCGCGCGGGTCAGCCGCAGGAAGAGGTCCACCTCGCCCAGCACCGGCGTGCCGCGCGTCTCCGCCTCGCGCAGGGCAGCGCGCAGCCACTCGTCGGTGGTCGGGAAGCGCGCCGACACCGACGGGCTGGTGACCACCAGCTCGGCGCTGGCGATGAGCTGCGCCGCGTCCTCCGGGGAGATGCCCAGGGCAAGCTGGACTGGCCGCTCGGCCAGGGAGGCGGCGGCCTCGCCCAGCTCTGAGGCGGGGCGCCGGTCGTAGACGGTCACCTGCGCTCCCGCATCAGCCAGCATGCGCGCGGCGGCGAGGCCGGAGCGCGCCAGGCCGAGCACCACGACCCGGCGGCCCCGCAGGTGGGCGGTGGAGGTGATGGCGAGTGCAGAGGTCATCATCGGCCCATCACTGCACGCCGCCGGTGCTGGCCAGGAACAGGCTGAAGCCCAGCAGCCCGGCCAGCGCGCCGACGATCCAGAAGCGAACGGTGATCTTCTCCTCCGCCCAGCCGATCAGCTCGAAGTGGTGCTGCAGCGGCGTCATGCGGAAGATGCGCCGGCCTCGCAGGCGGAACGAGATGACCTGCAGCACCACGCTCATGATCACCGCGAAGAAGACGATGCCGATGATCGCCAGCAGCGGCAGCTGGCGGCTGAGGGTGGCCACCACTGCCAGCGTGGCGCCCAGGCCCAGCGATCCGGAGTCGCCCATGAAGATCTGGGCCGGGTGGACGTTGAACCACATGAAGCCCATCAGCGCCCCCACGATGAGCGCGCAGAAGATTGCCAGGTTGGGCTGCGGCTCCAGGTCGCCGGGCGGGTCCACCAGCGCGATGAAGAGGTAGGCCACGAAGCAGAAGATCAGGACGCCGGCGGCCAGCCCGTCCAGGCCATCCGTCAGGTTGACGGCGTTGCTGACGCCCACGATCACGAAGGCCATGAACAGGGCGAAGGCCACCGCGCCGACCGCCAGCTCGCCCAGGAAGGGCACGTTCAGCACCGTGATGTCGAAGTGGCGCTGCACGTAGATGGCGGCCAGCAGCGCGACGGTCGTCTGCCACAGCAGCTTCCAGCGGCCGCGCATGCCGACGCCGGTGCGCACGTTCACGTAGTCGTCCAGCGCGCCCAGGATGCCGACGCCCACCAGCGCCAGCATCGGCGTCAGGGTGGTGCTGTCCTCGATGCGCATGGCCATGGCAAGGAACATGACCACCAGCACCACCAGCATGCCGCCCATGGTGGGCGTGCCCGCCTTGACCAGGTGGCTCTCCGGCCCCTCGGTGCGGATGCGCTTGCCGAAGCCCAGGCGTTCCAGGAGTCCGATGTAGATCGGCGCCAGCACGACCATGCCGGCGAAGGCCAGCAGGAGTGCCATGACGATGGGCAGCAGGGTCATGCGCCGCCCTCCAGGGCAGCCACCAGCCGATCGAGCTCGATGCCCCGCGAACCCTTGACCAGCACCACGTCCTGCGGGCCGGCCGCCATCAGCCGATCGAACGCCTCGGTGGCCTCGTCAACGTCCCGGACCACGCTCACGTCCGCCAGGCCGGCGGAACGTGCGCCCTCGGCGATCCAGGCGGCGCGCTCGCCAACGGTCAGCAGATGGTCGGCGACGGCAGCGGCCCGCGCCCCGACCTCGCGGTGCAGCCGCTCCTCCTCCGGGCCCAGCTCCAGCATGTCGCCCAGCACCGCCAGACGCCGCCCACCCGCCGGCAGCGGCGTCTCGGCCAGGAAGTCGAGCGCCGCCGCCACCGACACCGGCGACGCGTTGTACGAATCGTCAACCAGCATCGCGCCGGATGCGGCCTGCGTGATCGCCATGCGGTGGTCGGCGTGGCTGCCGGCCGCCAGCGCCGCCTCGACCTCGTCCATCGGCACCGCGAAGCGCTCGGCCACCGCGGCGGCGGCCAGCGCGTGCGGCACCAGGTGCCGGCCGGGCGTGCCGCTGCGCAGGCGGCGCTCGGCCCACGGGGCGTGGAGCGTGAACTCGGTGCCGGCCAGGCCGCGCGAGGTGATATCGGTGGCCCGCACCTGCGCCTCTGGCCGCAGGCCATAGGTGCGCACCGCTGCCGGGGTGACGGCGGCCATGGCCGCAACGCGAGAATCGTCGGCGTTCAGCACCGCCAACCCGTCGGATGGCAGGGCCTGCGGCAGCTCCGACTTGGCGCGGGCGATGGCCTCGATGCTGCCGGCCCGCTCCAGGTGCGTGGGGTGCACGGCCAGCACCACGCCGACCTGCGGGAGGGCAATCTCCGCCAGCCGCGCGATCTCGCCCTCGGTGTACATGCTCATCTCCAGCACGGCCACCTCGTGGCGGGCCTCGAGCTGCAGCAGGGTCAGCGGCAGGCCGCTCTCCGAGTTCAGGTTGCCCTCGTTGCGCAGCGTGGCCAGCGACCGCGACAGCACGTCGGCCACGATCTCCTTGGCGATCGTCTTGCCGGTGGAGCCGGTGATGCCGACCACCCGCACCGCCGAGCGGCGACGCCGCGCGGCAGCCAGCTCCTGCAGAGCGTTGAGCGGGTCCGCCACCTGCACGATCGCCGCGCCGCCGGGGTCGACCACCACCGGTCGCTCGACCAGCGCGACGCTCGCCCCGTTGCGCAGCGCCTCGGCGACGTAGGCGTGGCCATCCACCCGCTCGCCGCGCAGCGCGACGAAGCAGCAGCCAGGGGTCACGTGGCGGGAGTCGACGGCGGCGCCGGAGAAGCTCGTCACCCTCGTCGGTCCCAGGAGCCGGCCGCCGGTTGCGGCCAGCAGCTCGTCGAGGGCGATCGGTGGCGGCACGCGGCTACCTGTGGCAGGTTCGACCCACTCTAGCAGCCTCACCGACGGGCAACCTGCCCGTCCGGATCGGTCCGGTCCGGCGGGATGGCCAGGTAGCTGAGGATCTCCGGCGCCAGGCTGCGGAACAGGTCGTCGGGCCGCTGCGCCATCTGGTAGAGCCCCCAGGTGGCCGGCCGGTGGATGAGCAGGAGCGTCACGATCTTCGGATTGGAGGCCGGCATCAGCGAGATGAAGCTGGAGTCGATCCAGCCGTCGATGTAGCCGAAGCGCGTCACGCGCTTGAAGATCGGATCGCCATTGCGGTCGACCCCGGTCTGGACCCGCTCCTTGATCGGCCCGGCGATCTGGGCGGTGCCCGTCTTGCCCGCCACCGAGTAGCCCGGGATGGAGGCGGGCTGCGCGATGCCGTCGTCGACCGCGTCGGTGAGCAGCTGCAGCACCGTATCGGCCGTCTCCTCGCGCATCACCGGCTGGGGCTCCGGCTGCTCGGCGACGTGGTACGTGCCATCCGGCGTCGTCCAGCCGGCGATGACGTGCGGGGTCACCAGCCTGCCGCCGTTGCCGAGGGCGGCGTAGCCCGCCACCAGTTGCATGGCGGTCACCGACAGGCCCTGCCCGAAGGAGTTCTGCGCCGCGGTCAGGTCGCCCGAGCCGTTCGGCCCGTCCGGGTTCCACACCGTCCCCGCCGCCTCGCCCGCGATCTCGATGCCGGTCGGCTCGCCGAAGCCGAAGCGGCGCAGCGCCTCGTACAGGCCCTGGCGCCCGAGCGTCAGGCCGATGCGCGCGGCACCCACGTTGTTCGACAGCTTCAGGACGTCTCCAGCAGTGATCCGACCGTGGCCGTAGGGATAGGTGTAGCGGTCGGCGTTCTGGATCCTGACGCCCGACAGCCGCAGGTTGTTGTTGTCACGGAACTTGTCGCGCGTGGTGATGGCGTCGGCGTCAAGCGCGGCCGCGATGGTGAAGGCCTTCCTCACCGAGCCCGGCTCGTACTGGCGCGACACCGCCGGGTTCGTGAACAGCGACGGATCCAGCGACCCGTACTGGTTGGCGTCGTAGGACGGGAAGGTGGCCAGCGCCAGCACGGCGCCGGTCTGCACGTCCATCACCACCCCGGTGACGCCCTTGGCCAG
The DNA here is from genome assembly GCA_035701385.1 of Candidatus Limnocylindria bacterium. Classification (GTDB taxonomy): domain Bacteria; phylum Chloroflexota; class Limnocylindria; order QHBO01; family QHBO01; genus DASSCW01. Next base: position 5,783 of record DASSNI010000149.1, read on the forward strand.
GTTGCGCCGATAGGTGTCCCACATCCTCGCCTCGAGCAGGTGCTGCAGGCCGGCGTCGATGGTCAGCGTCAGGTCGGAGCCGTCCACCGGCTGGCGGAGCTGGTACACCGAGTCGGCGATCTGCCGGCCGATCACGTCCTGCTGCGCCGACACCGAGCCGGGCAGCCCGGCCAGGAGCTCGTCCTCGCTGCCCTCGATGCCGTACTGGCCCTCGCCGTTGACGTTGACGAATCCCAGGATCTGGGCGGCCAGGGTGGTGTTCGGCGATATGCCCTTCACCGGGTAGACGCGCTTCGTCTCGGGCAGCATGCCGATCCCGGGCAGGTGCAGGTCCCTGACCCGGTCGCTGACCTCCGGCTCCACCCGACGTCGCAGCCAGACCCACGGGTCGCCGCTGCTCAGCCTCTCCTGCAGATCGACGACGTCCATGCCCAGCACCGGGGCGAGCAGCGCCGCGCTGCTGGCCGCGTCACGGACGCTGGGCGGGGTGGCGAAGATCGACTGCAGCTCGATGGTGGTCGCCAGCAGCTCGCCGGTCGCGTCGGTGATGCTGCCGCGCTCGGCAGGAATCTCCTCGTCCTGCTCGAGCTGATCGAGTGCCATGCCCGCCAGGCGGTCGCGCTCGACCACCTGCCACCAGGCGAGGCGCAGGCCGATGCCACTGGCGACAAGGGACGCCACCACCAGCAGGATCAGGGCGCGGGCACGGCTGTCGGTCCTGGCGAGCATCGGTCCTTCCTCGGCCCCGCCGGGCAGGCGGAGCCGTCGGTGCTACTTGGTCTGCTTGATCGATCGCTGTGCGAACGTGATGGATTGGGCGGGCAGCTCCTCCAGCCGGAGCGAGCCCTCGGCACGGCGCGTGATGACCGCCGGCGAGCGGGCCTCACCGATGTCCAGCACCAGCTGCTGCTGCTCGGCTCGACGGTCGGCGAGCAGCGACTCGAGTGCGTCCACCTCGTAGCCGCGGGCGGCAACGCTCGTGGACTGGCTGAGATAGAACAGGGCCATCGCCGCCGCAATCGCGATC
>DASSNI010000150.1:0-3355 GCA_035701385.1 Candidatus Limnocylindria bacterium
ACCGAGGCGATGGTCGTGCCCTGTTCCGACCACACCGGCGCCACCCGTGAGTCGTGCTCGCCGAAGCGCATGAGCCGGCGATGCACGGCCAGCTCCCGCTCGGCGGCGGCGCTGCGCTCGTGCGGGTCCGGGTGGTTGCTCATGGACGTCGCCAGCCGCGCCCGTCGCGACCCAGCAGCTCGTCGGCGGCCGGTGGGCCCCAGGATCCGGCGCCGTAGAAGTGGATCGGCCCGCCGCTGCCCGACTGCCACGCCTCCAGGATCGGCTCCAGGATCTGCCAGGCGCGCTCCACCTCGTCATCGCGGGTGAACAGGCTGGCATCGCCGACCATGGCGTCCAGCAGCAGCGTCTCGTAGGCGTCCGGCGAGTCGACGGCAAAGCTGAAGCCGTAGCGGAAGTCCATGTTCACGCTGCGGATCTGCATCCCCTGGCCCGGCACCTTGGCCCCGAAGCGCAGCAGGATGCCCTCGTCCGGCTGAATGCGAATGGCCAGGATGTTCGGCTCGATGGTCGGCGCCCCGACCCGCTGGAAGAGCGCCAGCGGAGGGCTCTTGAACTGCACCGCCACCTCGGTGACCCGCGTCGCCAGCGCCTTGCCAGTGCGCACGTAGAACGGCACACCGGCCCATCGCCAGGAGCCGATGTCCAGCCGCAGCGCGACGTACGTCTCGGTGTCCGAGTCCGGCGCGATCTCCGGCTCGTCGCGGTAGGAGGGCACCTTGTTGCCCTCAACCCAGCCCGATACGTACTGGCCGCGCACCGCGTTATGAGCGACGTCGTCCGGCGACATCTCGTGGATCGCCCGCAGCACCTTCAGCTTCTCGTCGCGCAGGTCCTCCGCGCGAAACTCGACCGGAGGCTCCATGGCGAACATCGCCAGCAGCTGCAGTGCATGGTTCTGGACGATGTCCCGCAGTGCGCCGGTCTGGTCATAGAACTCGCCGCGTCCCTCCACGCCGACCGTCTCGGCCACGGTGATCTGCACCGAGTCGATGTAACGCCGGTTCCAGATCGGCTCGAACAGCCCGTTGCCGAAGCGGAAGACGGCCAGGTTCTGGACCGTTTCCTTGCCCAGGTAGTGATCGATGCGGTAGACCTGCTCCTCGTCGAAGACCTGCCGCAGCTCGCGATTGAGCATGCGCGCGCTCTCGAGGTCGAAGCCGAACGGCTTCTCGACGATGACCCGCGACCAGCCCTTGCGCCGATCCGGGCGCGCGTCGTTGCTGGACGCCAGGCCGGCCTCACCCAGCTGGCGGACGATCTCCGGGTAGAGGGTCGGCGGCACGGCGAGGTAGAAGAGGCGGTTGCCGGCAGTGCCGCGGTCACGATCAATCCGATCGAGCAGGGTGCGCAGCTCCGTCCAGGCGTTCGGATCGTCGAAGTCGCCGCGGTGGTAGAAGATCCCCTGCCCGAACGAGTCCCACAGCGACTCCTTGATCGGGCGGTTGCGGCTGTACTTGTCGACACCGCCCCGCAGGTGCGCACGGAACTCGTCGTCGCTCATCTCGCGCCGGGCGAAGCCAACCACCGTGAACTCCGGCGGCAGGAAGCCACCCAGCAGCAGGTTGTAGAGCGCCGGTCCGAGCTTGCGCTCGGTCAGATCGCCGGTGGCTCCGCAGATCACCATCGTGCACGGCTCGGGCATGCGCCCGGCGCGCAGCCCTTCCCGCAGCGGGTTGACGACCGCCTGGGCCGCCCCGTTGCCGGACAGGGTCGCTGTGAGGTGGCTGTCCGTGGTCGTCATCGGTGCCTAGACCGGCGGCTCGCCGGACGACCTCACCGCGTGGCCGCCGAACTCGTTGCGCAGGGCTGCGAGCACCCGGTCCGTGAAGGAGTCGGGCTCACGGCGGCTGCGGAACCGCTGGATGAGGGCCAGGGTGATGATCGGCGCCGGCACGTCGTGGTCGATGGCGTCCTGGACCGTCCAGCGCCCCTCGCCGGAATCGGCGACCCAGCCCTTGATGGCCTCCAGGTCGTTCCCCTCGCGGGTGAAGGCGTCGCCGGCCAGCTCCAGCAGCCAGGAGCGGATGACCGATCCCTGCTGCCACATCCTGGCGATGGCCGCCAGGTCGAGCTCGTAGTCCGAGGCGTGCAGGATGTCGAAGCCCTCCCCGTAGGCCTGCATGATCCCGTACTCGATCCCGTTGTGGACCATCTTCACGTAGTGCCCCGCCCCGGCCGGGCCGCAGTACAGGTAGCCGCCCTCAGGCGCCAGATCGCGCACCGCGGGCTCGAAGCGGTCGAAGACCTCGCGCTTGCCGCCGAGCATCGCGCAGAAGCCGACCTTCAGACCCCAGACGCCACCGGAGACGCCCATGTCCAGCCACTCCAGTCCCCTTTCTTCGAGCTCGGCCGCCCGCCGCTGGGAGTCGTGGAAGTTGGAGTTGCCGGCGTCGACGATCACGTCGCCAGGCGACAGGACGTCCGCCAGTTGGCCAATGATGTCGTCGGTCGCCTGGCCTGCGGGCACGCTGATGATCACGTGCCGCGGCCCGTCCAGCTTCTCGGCAAAGGTGCCGATGGGCTCCGCCACGCTGATCCGGCCGGCGTTCTCCGCCTCAGCCGCCACCTCTGCCGCGACCTGCTCGGTCCGGTTCCAGGCGACCACGTCGTGGCCGGCGCGGGCCAGCCGCCGCGCCATGCCGGCGCCCATGCGCCCCAGACCCGCGATCCCGACCTGCACCGTTCCCTCTGCCTCCTCTGGCGCTCCCCGGATGTTGGCGTTCCCCGAATCTGCCGAGGCGCGCCTTGCGAAGCTGGCGGCTAGCCGCCCACCCCCGCCGACCGCGCTTCCGCCACGGCCGACTCCACGCCCCCCAGCACCGCATCGATGTCATCACCGTGCAGCCGCAGCACGCGGCGGCCGCGCGACTGCAGCGAGCGCAGGTCGCCGAGCGCCTGGGCGGCGACCAGCGTGCCGAAGCTCTCCTGCCAGCCCGGGATCGGCAGGTCGCGCTGCGGCTCGGCGGTGAGCTGCAGGAAGACGCCCGAATCTGGGCCGCCCTTGTGCAGCTGCCCGGTCGAGTGCAGGAAGCGCGGCCCGAAGCCGAGCGTGGTGGCGGCGCCGGTCGCGTCCCGCAGCCCGACGCGGAAACCCTGCAGGCGACCGGCGATGTCCGGCCAGGACGGCAGATAGGCCAGCAGCGCGACGTAGTCGCCGCTTCCGACGCCCGCGAGCAGCCGGCGCAGCGCAGAGGCCACGGCATCGGTTCCGCTCCAGCGCTCGGGGTCGCCGTAGGCCGCCAGCCTCCCATCGTGCGCCAGGGGCTGCGACGCCGGCAGGCTGCCGTCCCGACGGTACGCGTCCAGCAGCTCCCGGGTGGCGTCCTTGCTTTCCTGGACGTTGGGCTGGTCG
>DASSNI010000151.1:0-4593 GCA_035701385.1 Candidatus Limnocylindria bacterium
CGCTGCCGCAGCTCGCGCACGTCGCGCGGGCGCAGGCGCACGCCCAGCCGCACCGTGGTGACGGCAGCGTCCGGACCCGCCTCCAGGATCTCCTCGCGCACGGCCTCGAGGACCGTGGCCGTGTGATCGGCGCTGGGAGCCATGCGCACCTGCCAGGACTTGCCGGTGGCGCGATACGGACGCTCGATGGCGCCTCGGCGTCCCTCGCGGATCGGCTCGGCCGCCAGGAAGCCGGTGGCCACCAGCCGCCGGACGTGATGCAGCACCGTGCCCGGGTCGCGATCGAGGCGCTCGGCGAGCTGCTTGTTGGTCATCGGCTCGTCCAGCGTCAGGCGCAGGATGCGCAGCCGCAGCGGATGGCCCAGGGCCCGCATCTCCTCGGGCGTCGCGTCGCGCAAAGGTGGTGGCGACTTCTTAGTGGTGGACATTTCTCCATCGGTGGGCTAGGCTCCACCACATCATGCCACGACCGTCCAGCATCCGAGTCCTCGCGGCCGCAGTCGCCGTCCTCGCCCTGCTGCTGAGCGCCTGCGCGCCGGCGGCGCAGGGCACACCCGCCGCCAGCAGCGCATCGGAGGAACCACAGGTCATGGATGCCGCCACGCTGACCGCCTACGACCCGGCCGCCCCGCTGAACGTCAGCGAGGAAACGGCCGCCATCGAGCTGGACAGTGGCGTGACCGTCCACGACCTCGCCTGGGACAGCCCGCTCGGCGGCCGCGTCTCCGCCTGGCTGGTCCTGCCCGATGGAGCCGGCCCGTTCCCGGGCATCGTCTATCTGCATGGCAGCGAGACGGGACGCAACGATTTCGTGGACGAGGCGATCGCCATGGCGCATGGCGGAGCCGCCTCGCTGGTGCTCGATGCCCCGTTCAGCCGCACCGGTGAGAACCAGCGCGCGCACCTCTCCGACTTCGGCAACCCGGAGGACGAGCGCGGCATGACCGCGCAGGCAATCGTCGATGTGCGGCGGGCCTACGACGTGTTCGCCGAGCGCGGCGACGTTGACATGGAGCGGCTGGCGTTCGTCGGGCACTCGTGGGGCGCCTCGCTGGGCGTGGTACTGGCGGCGGTCGATCCGCGACCAGGATCGCTGGTGCTGCTCAGCGGCCGCCCGTCGTGGACCGGGTTCCTGCGGGCCGAGAGGGATGGCTCGATCCGCGCGCTGCACGGGGTGTACGGTGACGAGAAGTGGAACCGCTACCTGGACCTGATGGCGCCGCTGGATGCGATGGCCGAGGCCGCCAACGTGGAGGGCCGACGCCTCTACTTCCAGTACGGATCGGCCGACGACGTCGTGCCGCCGGACGTCGCCCGCGAGCTCACCGACGCGGTTCCGGACGCGAAGCTGGACATGTACGAATCCGGCCACGCGCTGGACGACGGCGCAACGGCAGATCGGGCGGCATGGCTCGTCGAGCGCCTGGGGCTGACACCCATCCCGGCCGATGCACTGGACGCCGTCGGCCTGCCGGACCAGGAGTCGGTGCCGGGCGCCTAGCTGTCGTCCGACCCGCCGCTGTGGCGGGAGCTTCCGCTCGAGCCGCTGCCGGGACCGGAGCTGTCATCGTCGCCTCCGCCGCCCGGCCCGGAGTTGTCATCGCCGCCATGATCGTCGCTTGCCTCGGGTGAGCCGCTGGCACCGTCGTCGCTTCCCTCCGGCCCCTCCGACTCGGTTGGGCTGGCGCTCTGCCTGGGAGTGCGCGTCGGCCGCGGCGACGGCGAGGGGCTGGGCGACAGGGACGGGCTCGGCTCCGCCGACGGTGAGATGACCTGACTGGGGGATGGGCTGCTACCGACGTTCGGATTCGGCACCAGGTTGCCCAGCTGCCCGGCGGCCACCACCGCCAGCACTGCCACCGCCGCGGTGGCCGCCAGCAGCGCCGTGCGGCCGCGCCCGCCCGGCCCGGACAGCGCCAGGCTCAGCGCCCCGAAGATGCCGCGACGCGGCAGTGGCTCGTGCTCCACGGCCTCCATCACGCGGTCGGCGAAGGTCGGCGACGGGAACTCGGCGGTATCGGCCAGGTAGCGGTCCAGGTCGGTCAGCGTCGGCTCGAGGTCGCGCGCCGCCGAGCCCTGCAGCTCCTCCAGCTCGCCGGGATCGAATGGGCGGCGGCTCATGCCAGCACCTCGCGCCCGAGCACGGGGCGCAGCCGCTCGAGGCCGCGCCGCAGGTGGGTCTTGACCGTGTTCAGCGGCCGCTTCGTGGTCTGCGCGATCTCGTCCAGCGTCAGCTCCCCGAAGAAGCGCAGCGCCACCACCTCGCGATACGGCTCGCTGAGGCCGGCCACCGCCAGGCGCACCTCGCGCTGCCGCTCGCCGGCCAGGGTCACGGCCACCGGGTCGGAGCCCGGCGCCCCGAGTGGCAGCTCCGGCGGCAGCTCGGCCGTCTCGCGCCGCTGGCCGAGGCGGCGGAACGCCTGCCGCGTGGCGATGCGCATGAGCCACCCGCCCAGCGCCCCGTCGCCGCGGTAGGTGCCCAGCGAGCGATAGGCGATCACGAAGCTCTCCTGGGCGACGTCCTCTGCGTCGTGGGGCCGGCCCAGGATGCGCAGGCAGGCACGGTAGATCGCGACCTGCTCCCGCTCCACCAGGAACCGGAACGCGTCGCGGTCGCCCGACAGGACGGCATCGACGAGGCCGCGGTCATCCACGGCCTCATCGTGCCACGTCCTCTCCACGAAGTCGCGTCAGTCGTCGTCGTGGTCGTCGCCACCACCCGGTCCCGAGTGGTCGTCATCGTCTCCACCGCCCGGGCCGGAGTGGTCCTCGTCATCATCGCCGCCACCCGGTCCCGAGTGGTCGTCGTCCCCGTCCTCGTCATCGTCGCCATTGCCCGGGCCGGAGCTGGAGCTGCCAGGACCCGAGTTGTCGTGGTCGCCGTCATCGGCGTCCTCGTCATCCGACGGGCTCGCCTCGGGGCTGTTCGAAGCGTCGTCATCATCGAGCTCGGGCGATGCCTCGGGGGATCCTGAAGCCTCAGCCGATGGGCTGGCGCCCTCGACCTCGCCGCCGCTGAAGCCATCGGCCTCGGGTGAGCCGGATGCCTCGGCAGATGCGCTGGCGGAGCCGCTGGCGCTGGATGCGGCGCTCAGCCGGTCATCGGCGGGTGCGCCTGCCTGCGCCGCGAAGACCGCGCCGCTCATCAGGAGCAGGGAGCCGATACCGAGGCCAAGGCCGCGAATGATGCGAATTCGATCGCCGGGTTGCATGGGGGATTCCTCTGCACATGGGTTCGTCGTTCACCCATGTCGAGGCAGTCCCCCACGAAAAGGTTTCAGCGGTGGCGACCGAATCCCTACGTTTCGAGCGTGGGATCCACGGTGATCTGCACGTTCTCGTTCAGGGCGCGCGAGATCGGGCATCCGTCCTTCGCGGCCTCGCAGGCCGCCGCGAAATCGGCCTCCGCGATGCCGTCCACCTGTCCCAGGACGATGAGGCGGGACGATGTGACGCTCCACGACTCGGCGACCTTGTCGAATGTGACCTCGGCCTCGACGTGCAGGTGTTGCGGCGGCGTGCCACCGCGAGCCAGGCCCGCCGACAGCGCCATGGCAAAGCACGATGCGTGCGCCGCGGCCAGCAGCTCCTCGGGTGACGTTCGGCCTTCCGGCGCCTCGGTGCGCGATCCCCAGGTCACCGGCAGGTCGGTGAAGAGCTGGCTGGTGCCCGCGCTGACGGATCCCTCACCCGAGGCAAGGTCGCCGTTCCAGGTCACGGTGGCGGTTCGGACTGCGGCCATGGCGTGGGGGTCCTCCTAGTATCCTCGGGCCGTTCTCACCACAGCCTAGATGGACCGATGCCCGACGACCAGCCGGCCCTGCATCACCCCGTGCCGATCCTGCGCAGCACGCGCGTCTACCTGCGCCCCGCCGAGCGCGCCGACATCCCGATCTTCGTGCGCTGGCTGTCCGATGCCGAGACGAAGCGCTTCCTGGCGCTGCGCGCGCCCTTCAGCCTGGCGATGGAGGAGAAGTGGTTCGACCGGCTGGTCGAACACCAGGGGCGTGACCGCTATCACTTCGTCATCTGCCTGATCGATGACGGGCGGCCCATAGGCAGCGCCGACCTGCGCGAGATCAACCTCGAGAACGGCACGGCGGACTTCGGCATCGCCATCGGCGAGAAGGACCTGTGGGGGGACGGCTACGGGACGGAGGCGCTGGAGGCGATCTGCGACTTCGGCTTCGGCCAGCTGCGGCTGGAGCGCATCGAGCTGGACGTGTACGCCGGCAACGACCGCGCGCAGCGCTCGTACGCGAAGGCCGGCTTCCAGGTGGAGGGCGTCCTGCGCCACGGCCACTTCGCCGATGGCGTGTTCCTGGACGTGGTCCGCATGTCGCTGCTGCGCGACGAGTGGCTGGCGCAGGCGCGGCCACGCAGCTGGGAGATGAACGCGGCGTCCGACGCCTCGTGACCGGCATCCTGCAGCTTCCGCAGCGCATCGCGGAGCTGCCGGCCGACGCTCGCCAGCGGCTGGAGCGCATCTTCTCGGTCAGCCTGCTGGAGGGCCACACCGATCCCCCGCCGGAGCTGCACGACTGGCTGGTGGAGCACTTCGGGTCGGTGGAGGCGGTGCGTGACCAGCACATC
>DASSNI010000152.1:0-9861 GCA_035701385.1 Candidatus Limnocylindria bacterium
GCCGGTCGCGGACATAGGACGCCAGGCGGCCCAGCACCACCCGGCCGTCCGGGCGGGTGGTGATGTCCTCCACGATCCGTACACCGTGGCCCAGTCGTTCCGCGCCGCACAGCTGCAACGCCTCCCAGATGCTGGGCAGTCCGAATCCCTCGCCGGCATGAATGGTGAAGTGGAAGTTCTCGCGGGCGATGAGGTGGAAGGCGTCGAGGTGGCGAGTCGGCGGATAGCCGGCCTCGGGACCCGCGATGTCGAAGCCCAGCACGCCCTCGTCGCGATGCCGCACCGCCAGCTCGGCGATCTCCACCGAGCGCGCCGCCTGGCGCATGGCGGTGACGATCAGGCCCACGGTGATCGGCCTTCCCTCGGCGCCGCGCCGCAGCCCGGCCAGCATGGCCTCGGTGGCTGCGTCCAGGCTCAGCCCACGATCGGTGAGCAGCTCCGGCGCCATGCGGATCTCGGCATAGACCACGCCATCGGCCGCCAGATCCTCGATGCACTCGGCGGCCACGCGCTCGACGGCCTCGGCCGTCTGCATCACCGCCACGGTGTGGCGGAAGCCCTCCAGGTAGAGCTCCAGCGACTTGCGGTCGGCCCCACGCGTGAACCAGCTGCCCAGCTCGTCCGGGTCGGTGGTCGGGAGGTCTCGGTAGCCTGCCTCGGCCGCCAGCTCGATCACCGTCCGCGGCCGCAGCCCACCGTCCAGGTGGTCGTGCAGCAGCACCTTGGGCGCGCGACGGATGGTGTCCAGGTCAAGGCCCGGTCGAGCGGCGGCCACGGTCATGGTGGCGCAGCCTAGCGCCCGGTCGCGGCCCGCGACAAGGCGACGCGCTACGCTGCGCGCATGCCGTCCCTGTCGTGGTCGTTCGACCGGCCACCCCTCATCGTGGCCGCTGTCACCCCGCTCGCCGACGACGGTGAACGGGTGGACGAGGAGGCGATCTGGCCGCTGACCGCCTTCTTCGCGGAGCACGGGGCGGATGGTGTGTTCGCGTGCGGCACGACCGGCGAGGGCATCCTGCTGTCGCTCGACGAGCGCCGCCGGGTGACGGTTGCCTTCCGTGCCGCGGTGCGCGGCCGGCTCATCGTCCACGCCGGAGCGCAGTCGAGCCGCGACACCTCGGCCCTGGCGGCGCAGGCCGCCGAGATCGGGGCCGATGGAGTGGCGGTCATCCCGCCGCCCTATTTCGCCCTCGACGACGATGCCCTGACCGCGCATTTCCTGGCGGCCGCCGCGGCCTGCGCGCCGCTGCCCTTCTTCATCTACGTTTTCGCGGCGCGCAGCGGCTACCCGGTGCCGGTTCCTGTCGTGGAGCGCGTACGGGAGTCCGCGGCCAACCTTGCGGGGTTGAAGGTCAGCGAGTCGCCGCTTGACCGGGTGCTCCCCTACCTGGAGCTGGAGCTGCCGGTGCTGGTCGGGTCCGAGCCGCTCATCCCCGGCGCCATGGCCCGCGGCGCGGTCGGTTCCGTGTCGGGCCTGGCCACCGCATTTCCCGACGTGGTGCGCGGCGCGCTCGACCAGCCCGATGACACGGCGGAGCAGCAGCTGACCGCCCTTCGCGCACTGATGGAGCGCCAGCCGTTCATCGCCGCGGCGAAGCACATACTGGCCAGGCGTGGCGTACCGGTGCGGCCCGACATGCGCAGGCCGATGCGCCCGCTCACCGCCGAGGAGGCTGCGGCGCTGGACGCCGCCCTGGCGACCGCGCGAGCGGTGGTCGCGGGCTAGCCCGACTCGGCGACGTCGCCGGCCACGGCCATCTGCCCGCCGGTGGCGATGCCGGTCTCCCGGTGCTCCGGGGCGGTGGCTGCGTCGTTCATCTCGAAGCGGCTGGGCGGCGCGGCCGCGGCGAAGCGCGCGATGTCCTCATCGGTCAGCTCGTAGCCGAAGCGCACCGCCGCGACGTTCTCGTCCGCGAAGCGGCGCGGCAGCGACTCGCGTATGGCCGGCTCGTCGAACTCGATGCCCGCCAGCCGCAGCAGCCGGCCAAGCGCGATCATGTTCCCGAACAGCTCCCTGCCGAACCGCTCGCTGCCCAGCGAGGCGAAGGGAATCTGCTCGGCGCCCGGCACGTTGAGGCCCAGGTCGCTGACCACCTTGCGGCCATGGATGCGCAGGTGCCCCTTGTCGGCCAGCTTCAGCATGATGTCCGCCTCCTCCACCACCGGGTTGGCGATCGGGTTGTCGTCGAAGATCACGAAGGCGTCGGACATGCTGCCGCGCACGCTCGAGTCGTAGTCGAACAGCACCGTGACCTGCTTGCCCATGCGGGCCAGCAGCGCGCCCAGCACGCCGGCGATCACGCGGACGCCCTGCCCGCCGACACCGTCCAGCGCGATGGCGGTGCTCACTCCTCCGGCTCCACGCCGGCCTCGCGGAGCGCCTCCTCCAGCGTCAGCTCCCGCTTCGCGACACGCAGCTTCAGCTCCGACGGCAGCTTCTGCATCAGCGCCAGCTTGCGCTGCGCCTCGTCCTTGCGGGCCGCGGCCGCGTCGAGCGGTGGGGCGGCGTCCTCGAACGTGCGTGGCGCCACCGGCTGCGGATCGCCGCCGGGCGCACCGCCGACCAGGTCACGGCCCTCCGCCACGGATTCCGCCTTCTGCGCATCGAGCTCGGTCGGCTGCGCTTCGGTCGCGGGATCGGCGCCGGATTCGCTGATCTGCACCTCCCCGGCAGCCACCGGTGCGCCCGCCGGGGCGCTGGCGCCGGTGCGCAGGAACTCCGGCACCTCGATCCCGGCTGCGGTCAGCGCCTCGACCAGGGAGATCTCCCTGCGCGCGATGCGCAGCTTGGTGTCGGGTGCCAGCTGCGCCATCAGCGCGGCGCGCTCCTGGGACTCGGCGCGCTTGCGGGCCTTCTCGTCGTCATCGGCCGGCGGACGGGCTGCGGGTGCCTCCGCCGTTGACTGCATCGGCCCCGAGGGCTGCTCCGGCAGCGCCGCCGGACGCTCGGGCGCCGTGGTGACCGACGTGCCATTGCCGTTGGCTGACGCGGTGCCGTCGGCCTCCTGCGCCTTTGGGTAGAGCACGCCGATCTCGAAGGGGTTCAGCCGCTCCGCGCCCTTGGCGGCTCGCTTGTAGGTCTTGCGGTAGAAGGTGAGCATGTCGTTTGCACTGGCGAAGCCGATGCGGCGGCCGTTGTTCTCGATGCACTGGCTGGTGATGTCGACGAACGCAAAGCCGGGATGCTCGATCGCCTCGCGGATCACGTTGCGCATGTGCAGCTGGTGGTAGACCGTCGTCTTGGCGTACAGGCTGTGCGGGGACGAGCGCACCAGGCCCTGCAGGTTGATGGGCGTGTTCGGGTTGCCGGCCGGGCTGGACAGGGTCTTGGTGCCGGTTGGTGTGGTGGGCCCCGTCTGGCCGCCGGTCAGGCCGTAGATCTCGTTGTTGTTGCACAGCACGGTGATCGGCGCGTTGCGCCGGATGGCGTGGATCAGGTGGTTGCCGCCGATGCTGGCGGTGTCGCCGTCGCCCGCCACCACGATGAGGTTCATCTCGGGTCGCACCGTCTTGATGGCCTCGGCCACCGGCATGGTGCGGCCGTGAAGCGTGTAGACCGACTCGTACTTCATGTAGCCGCCCATGCGGCCGGTGCAGCCGATGCCGGTGACGATGATGGTGTTCGTCTCGTCCATGCCCATCTCGTCCAGGACCATGGCCAGCTGCAGCATGATCGTGCCGATGCCGCAGCCCGGGCACCAGATGGTCGGGAACAGGTCGAGCTTGAGGTGCTCCTTGTAGCCGAGCTCGGCCATCGGCGCCTCGGGCATCAGCCGACTCCCAGCGGTGAGCGGGGCTGGTGCTCGGAAGGCTGCGCCGGGATCGGCGGCTCGGACGGACCGCCGGACAGCACCCGTTCCAGGCCGTCGCGCACCGCCTCCAGCGAGATGCGCCCGCCCAGCAGCGGCAGGCGCTTCACCTCGCGGCCCAGCGCCAGCTGTGCCAGGTCGGCGTACTGGCCGTCGTTGGCCTCGATGCAGACGATCTGCTCGTAGCGGTCGGCGATGGCGCGCAGCTCGTCGCCCAGCACCGGGTGGATGCGAATCGGCCGGAAGAGGGCGTAGTCCGGGGCAAGCGGCGCCGCCACGCGGCTCACGATGCCGTAGGCGATCACCAGCACCTTCGCATCAACGTTCCAGGCGTGCTCGTAGTGCGCGTAGCGCTGCGCGACCTCGGTGTGCCGGTGCTTGGCGTCGTAGTACTGGCGCAGGTACTCGTCCGCATCGGCGGTCGCCGGCTCGCCGGCATTCGGCCCCGACTCGTACATCAGCACGCCGGCGAAGAAGCGCGGCTTGCCCGGCTCATGCCTGCCGAGCGGCGGGCTCTGGCGCGGAACGACGCGGACATCGGCTGCCAGCTCGTCCAGGTCGACGACCTCGTTGAGGTGCGCAACGAACGTGTCGGACAGAACCACCACCGGGCTGCGCGACTCCTCGGCCGCGTTGAAGGCGTCGACCGTCACTCGGAAGGCCTCCTCCACGCCATTCGGGTAGAAGGCGATGGGCGTGTAGTCGCCGGTGCTGCCGTAGCGCACCTGCATGATGTCGCCCTGGCCGGGCATGGTCGGCATGCCGGTCGCGGGCCCGACGCGCTGCACGTCGACGAACACGCACGGCACGCCCACCTTCTGTGCGTAGCCCACCGCTTCCTGCATCAGGCTGAAGCCGGGCCCGCTGGTGGCGGTGAACGACTTCGCCCCGGCCAGCGAGGCGCCGATGATGGCGTTGGCGCTGGCGATCTCGTCCTCCGCCTGCAGGAAGCGGAACTCCGGGTGCTCGGCCGCCCAGCCGGACGCCACGTTCAGGATCTCGGTCGAGGGGCTGATGGGATAGCCCGCGTAGTAGTCGGCGCCGGCTGCCACGGCCCCGCGGAACACGGCCTCGTTCCCCTGCGTCAGCCGTCGGGTCACCTGGCAGCTACTCCGCCTTGGCCTCGTGGGCCGCGACCGCGGCCGGGATCATCTCGATCGCGAGGTCCGGGCAGTAGCGCTCGCACAGGCCGCAGAGGATGCAGTTCTGCTCTTCGATGATCGCGTCGTTGCGCAGCACCAGCGTGTCCTTGGGGCAGATGTCGACGCAGATGTCGCAACGCTTGCAGAACACCGGATTCCAGCTGATGTTCGTGTAATCGACCCAGCGAATCCCGTCCTTGTGGTCATCGGAGACGCCCGACCCGAAGCCGATCGCCTCCACCGCGCGGTCGCGTGTCATGGGACGGCGATTCTACGCGCCCTGGCCGCGGCGGACCGCCCAGGCGAGGGCGGCCAGGATGACGAGGGCCAGGCCACCGATCCCGATGACCAGCGGGTCGATGCCCAGCGGCCCGCTGCCCGGCGGCGGCGAGGCGGACGGCGCGGCGGTCGGGGTGGCGGGGGCGGCGCTGGGTGCCTCCGCGCCGGGCGTGGGCGATGCTGTCGCGCTCGCCGCCGGCGTGGGCGTCGGGCTGGGCGATGGCGTGGGAGTCTGCGTGGCGATCGGCTGGCCGGTCCGTGGGTTGACCAGGGTGTGGTGCTTCCACAGGTACTCGCGAATCGTCAGTCCGGAGCGGTGGATCTTGCGCGCCATCTCGCGGCCGACGTAGCGGTAGTGCCACGGCTCGTAGTGGAAGCAGGTGGCCTCGGAGAAGAGCGCGCCATCCTCCCCCTTGGGGTAGCTCATCAGCCAGCCGTACTTCCAGGCGTTCGCCGCCATCCAGGCCCCCGACGGGGTGGTGGACCAGTCTCCCTGCAGGGCGCTCGGCCCGTTGAGGGTCATGAAGTCGATGGTCAGGCCAAGCTGATGTTCCGAGTGGCCGGGCCGCTGCGAGTAGGTGATGGCGTCGTCGTAGCCGTCGACGTTGACCCAGCCGTTGAAGCTGGCCACCTGCTCGGCGTAGGAGCGGTACGGGCTGTTGACGGCGATGGGCGTGCCGTTGCGCGCCGCGGCCCGGGTCATTGCCCGCAGGTCATCGATGGCCACCGCGCGAATCCGGCCCGGTCCGGCGATGCCCGCGTTGCTGACCGGCACCAGGTCGGGCGGCCGGTAGTTGCGCGGCACGCGCAGCAGCCAATCCACCAGGGTGGTGCTCCAGCTGTCGTAGTCGTTCGGCACGGTCATGATGTCGGCCAGCCGGCAGGCCGGCAGGCGGCCGATAGCCGTCGCAGGCGCCGGGGCGGACACGGCAAGCGCGCCCGCCAGCACGACGCCGAGAAGCAGCGCGACTGACGGGACACGGCCGAATCTCACGTTGCCTACGATACCCGGCGTGAACTTCCGCGCGACCAATCGATGGACGGCCCTGGCGGTCGTCGCCTCCCTCCTCGTCGGCTGCACCTCCGTGAACCCGCCGCCATCGTCCGGCGGCCCCAGCGCGACCGCCGGTGCCTCGTCATCGGCTCCGCCGTCGTCGCCCGCGGCCAGCCCGTCGGAGGCGCCCCCGGGACCGGCGACCTTCCCGCTGGCCGTGGTGACCGGCATCACGAACCTGAGATCTGCCATCTCCCTGGCTGACCTGGATGACCTGGCCGCGCGCGACGGGCTGCTCGTGCCGTGCGGCATCCAGGTCGCCGAGCCGGCGCTGACCGCTCCCGCCGACTGCCGCCCGGCGGACACCGTGGCGGAGTGGCTGCGCGGCCACCAGGGGCGGATCGCTCTGCTGCCGCCGGGACTCGTCGAGCCGGCCACCAAGGTGCTCTCCATCGCCGGCAGCGGGCCGTTCGGCATGTTCGGCCCCGACCTGTTCGGCGACGCGAAGGCGCGCGCC
This sequence comes from Candidatus Limnocylindria bacterium, assembly GCA_035701385.1. Lineage (GTDB taxonomy): Bacteria > Chloroflexota > Limnocylindria > QHBO01 > QHBO01 > DASSCW01. Next base: position 6,742 of record DASSNI010000152.1, read on the forward strand.
AAGGACTACCCCATCACCGGCACGGCGACCGACGCCGGGGCGTTGGACCCCGCCTGGCTCGCCTACGACCCGGCCGAGGTGTGGACGCTGACGAACATCGGCAGCCTGTGCGCCGATCGATGGGCAGCGCACCAGGCCGCAACCCTCGGCAAGGGCTGGCACTGGATCTTCAACGGTGGCACCGCGCGGTACGCGGCGGCGGCGCCCGTGGATCCGCCGGTCGTGCCGCCGTTCGAGAACGCGGTTCCGGTCGATCCCATCGACACCGGCAATGCCGGAGCGGTGGCCAAGCTGCTCCGTCGCTCGGACGTGGCGATCGCCGACCACGAGTGCCCCATCGTGCCGTCCGAGGATTGGACGCCACGCGCCATCACGGATCCGCTGAATGTCTTCAGCGTGCCGGAGGACGTGCTGCCCGAGTGGCGGGACTTCCTCGGCCTGGACGCCGTCTACCTCGCCGCCAACCACATGAGCGACCAGGGCGTGGCGGGCGTGCGCTCGACGCTCGACCTGATGGACGAGTACGGCGTGGCGCGCACCGGCCTGGGCATGAACCTGCGCCAGGCCCTGGAGCCGACCTACGTGGATGTCGCCGGCCTGAAGATCGGCTTCGTCGCCTTCAACGACGTGGCGGGGGTGCAGCGCGCAGGACCCGGCGTGCCGGGCGTGCCGTGGATCACGCGGCGCAACGCGATCCGGGGCGTGCAGTTGGCGCGCGACGGCGGGGCCGACATGGTGATCTGCAACCCGCAGTGGTGGGGCGGCGCCGAGTACCACGACGACCTGTGGCCGCTGCAGGAGACCCAGCTGGGCTGGTTCGAGGAGGCAGGCTGCGACCACGTCATCGGCTCCGGGACCCACGTCGCCGGCCCGATGCTGATCCGCCAGGGCGCCCACGGCCCCAGCGTGACGCTCGTCAGCCCCGGCAACTTCGTGTTCGGGCAGGGGTGGTGGCAGGAGGCGCAGGAGGGCGTGATCCTGGACCTCACGTTCCGCGGCCAGACGCTGGTCAACGTGCGGATGCGACCGACGGTTCAGGTCCTCGCTGCCCGGCCCTCCTTCCTCGATCCGCAGGCTGAGGGCAGCTACGTCCTGAAGCGGATCTACAAGTACTCGGAGCTGGGCAGCGCGCGCTAGGACGGGCGATCCGCTGTCCCCCGCCCCTGCATGGCCTCGCGCCACTCGGGAAAGTACTGGCTGATCACCGACAGCTCGAAGTGGCGGAGGATCGACTCGCGCGGCTCGCGCTCCAGGAGGAAGCGGAACGACTCCTCCACCAGCCGATCCGGCGGCTCCACGCCGCCGAGCTCACCGAGCGTCGCGTCGTCCACGCGGACATGATGATGGGTCGCGGCCGCGTCCGAGCCAACAGTCACCGAGCATTCCCAGCCGCCGTCAGCTGGCCGGCAGCTGATCGTCAGCTCGTTCACGCCGCCGCGTCGTCGCGATCCATGGCGGCCAGCTCGGGCGCCGGGCCGGCGTCCTCCGCGTCGCGCGGCCGGCCGCTGACCATCGCCACCACCGCGCCGATGATCAGCACCGCCGCGATCACGGTCCGCGGAGTGAGCGGCTCATTGCGGAACAGCACGCCCAACGCCACTGCCACCACCGGGTTGACGTAGGCGTAGGTCGAGACCGTGGTCACCGGCACGTGGTTCAGCAGCCAGGTATAGGCGGTGAAGGCGGCGAGCGAGCCGAAGACGACGAGGTACGCCAAGCCGAGGAGGGAGGCGCTGGAGACGTCCTCGACCACCAGCCGGCCCGGCTCGCCGATGGCCGCGCCCACCAGGAACAGCACGACGCCGCCGGCGATCTGCTCCATGCCAGTGCCCAGCAGCGCGTTGCGCGGCAGCGGGCCGCGCCGCGCGTAGAGCGAGCCGCAGGCCCAGGCCATGGCGCTGCCGGCGACCATCGCCACGCCCAGCGGGTCGAGCGCGCCGACGCCCTCCGCCGGCAGCAGCAGGATGACCGCGCCAACCAGCCCCACGGCGATGCCGCCGATGGCCAGCAGGCTCGGCACGGTGCGGGTCAGCAGGGCCTCGAAGAGGCTCATCCAGATGGGCACCGTGGCGATCATCACGGCCGCGATGCTGGATGGGATGCGCTGCTCGGCCAGCGACACGAGGCCGTTGCCGCCCAGCAGCAGCAGCGCGCCGACGATCAGCGCGGTGCGCCACTCGACCAGGCGGGGAAACGGCAGGCGATCGGCCGTGCCGCGCGACTTCCTCCAGGCGTGCTGCGCAGCGACGAACGCCACCAGCAGGCCGCCTGCCGCCAGGAACCGCGCACCGGCCGAGATGAGGGGCGGCAGCGTGTCGACCACGTAGGCGATCGCCAGGTAGGTCGATCCCCAGACGATGTACACCGTGCCGAGCGCCACCGCGACAGACAGCGTCGAAGGGCCGCGGCCGCTGGTGGACATCCGGTCAATTGTGACGGAGTTGGGCAGACCTCGCGGCGGGGTCGATTCCCGCCCGGCTCGTTCGTCGTCACAATGAGCGCGGCCGGACGGCCTCGCCGGCGCGGAGGTATCGGTTCATGAAGTACATGGTGCTCATCGGCAGCACGGCGGAGGGCTGGGACCACCTCAGCCAGGGGGAGCAGGATGCGCTGTACGGGAAGATCGGCGCCTGGTGGGGCGAGCACGCCGCTGCCGGCGAGATCCTGGAGGGCCACCAGCTCCAGCCGGCCGAGACGGCGACCACCATCCGGATCGCGACCGACGGCAGGGCCACGGTGACCGACGGGCCGTTCGTCGAGGGCAAGGAGATGGTCGGCGGCTACGCGGTGATCGACGTGCCCGACCTGGACGCGGCCATTCGCCTGATGTCCGGCTGGCCGGCGCCCGACTGGCTCGAGATCCGCCCCGTGGTGGAGAACGCGGGCTGAGCGACGTTGCCTGAGCGACCGCAGGTCGATGCTTCGCTGGAGGCAGTCCTCCGGGACGAGCGTGCGCGGCTCACCGGTGCGCTGGTGCGCATCATCGGCGACTGGGACCTGGCCGAGGAGCTTGTGCAGGACGCCGCCGTTGCCGCGCTCGAGCACTGGCCGCGCGAGGGCGTTCCCGACAACCCGGGCGCCTGGCTGATGACCACCGCCCGGCGCCGCGCGGTCGATCGA
>DASSNI010000153.1:0-7674 GCA_035701385.1 Candidatus Limnocylindria bacterium
ATGGAGGGCGGCGAGCCCCAGGTCATCACCAACGCGGAGGGCGGCCGGATCACGCCATCGGTCGTCGCCTTCGCCAAGTCCGGGGAGCGGCTGGTGGGCCAGGTGGCCAAGCGCCAGGCGATCACCAACCCGGAGAACACCATCTTCAGCATCAAGCGCTTCATGGGCCGCCGCTGGGACGATCCCGAGGTCCAGCGCAGCAAGGACCTGGTGCCGTACAAGGTCGAGAAGGACCCGAAGTCGGACGGCGTGGTCGTGACGCTGGCCAACGGCAAGACCTTCAGCCCGCCCGAGATCAGCGCCATGATCCTGCAGAAGCTGAAGGGTGACGCCGAGGCCTACCTGGGCGAGAAGGTGACCGAGGCGGTCATCACCGTCCCGGCCTACTTCGACGACACCCAGCGCCAGGCCACCAAGGACGCCGGCCGCATCGCCGGCCTGGACGTGAAGCGGATCGTCAACGAGCCGACCGCATCGGCCCTGGCCTACGGCCTGGACAAGCAGAAGGAAGAGAAGATCGCCGTCTACGACCTGGGCGGCGGCACCTTCGACATCAGCATCCTGGAGCTGTCGGAGGGCGTCTTCGAGGTGCGCTCCACCAACGGCGACACGCACCTGGGCGGCGACGACTTCGACCAGCGGATCATCGACTGGCTGTCGGAGGAGTTCAAGAAGGCCGAGGGCATCGACCTGTCGAAGGACCGCATCGCCCTGCAGCGCCTCAAGGAGGCGGCGGAGAAGGCGAAGATCGAGCTGTCCTCCACCACCCAGACGGAGGTCAACCTTCCGTTCATCAGCGCCGATGCATCGGGCCCCAAGCACCTGGTCATGACCCTGTCACGGGCCAAGCTCGAGGACCTGGTGGCCGACCTCATCCAGCGCACCGCCGGGCCGGTCAAGCAGGCACTGGCCGATGCCGGCCTGAAGCCCGATGAGATCGACGAGGTGATCCTGGTCGGTGGCATGACGCGCATGCCGGCGGTGGTCGAGGCGGTCAAGGGCCAGTTCAACGGCAAGGAGCCGCACAAGGGCGTCAACCCCGACGAGGTAGTGGCGGTCGGTGCCGCGATCCAGGCCGGCGTGCTGGGCGGCGAGGTCAAGGACGTCCTCCTCCTGGACGTGACCCCGCTGTCGCTGGGCATCGAGACCCTGGGCGGCGTGGCGACCAAGATGATCAACCGCAACACCACCATCCCGACCTCGCACACCCAGATGTTCTCGACGGCCTCGGACAACCAGCCGTCGGTCGACATCGTGGTGCTGCAGGGCGAGCGCGAGATGGCGTCGGACAACAAGAAGCTGGCGACGTTCCGGCTGGACGGCATTCCGCCGGCTCCGCGCGGCGTGCCGCAGATCGAGGTCACCTTCGACATCGATGCCAACGGCATCCTCAACGTGACGGCCAAGGACAAGGCGACCAACAAGGAGCAGAAGGTGACGATCACCGCCAGCTCGATGCTCGCCAAGGAGGACGTGGACCAGATGGTCCGCGACGCGGCCGAGCACGCCGAGGAGGACCGGAAGAAGCGCGCCGAGGTGGAGTCCCGCAATGAGGCGGACCAGCTCACCTTCCAGGCCGAGCGGCTGCTGAAGGACCTGGACGACAAGCTCACCGATGAGGAGAAGTCGGAGGTCCAGACCCGGATCGCGGCCGTCCGTGAGGCCCTGAACGGCACCGATGCGGGCGCCATCGACTCGACCAAGCAGCAGCTGGCCGAAACGCTGCAGCGCATCGGCACGCGGGCCTACGAGGCCTCCTCCGGTGGCGGCGACGGCTCATCCGGCAATGGCACCGAGGGCGGCGCCGGAGCCGATGGCGAGGCCGAGTCGTCCGAGGAGGGCGAGACCATCGAGGGCGAGTACAAGGAGGTCTGACCCCGTAGTCACGGGATGGGCCGTCCGCATGCCCCCTCGCCTGGCTTCGGGGCAGCGCGGGCGGCCCTTCGCATTTCGCGGAGCAGGTGGCCTTGCCTTGCGAGGCCTGCGTCGGTTAGCTCGGGAAGCTGATGCCTGCGAGAAAGTCGGTGAATTTGTCGACGGCATTCGGATTCGGCGTGAGCAGCTCGGAGTGCCGGAAGTAGAAGAGGTAGCCCGTCCCTGCGTGGATAACAGCCGCCGTGCCTATGATCGTGGGGCTCTCGACAGGGCAGTTTTTCACGGTGAGGCGGGCGGGCTCGCCGCCGATGGTGATCAGCTCATCAGAATCTGGAACGGGGTCGCAGTCGTGGTCGTCCGCGTCCGCTTCGGTCCTGTCGTCGATCAGCTGATCAACCGACTGGCTTGATGGCGCGCGAACCACCCAGATGGTCTCGCCGTCGGGTGCGTGGAATCGATCGGAGGTGGGCTCATCGCTGCCGAAGTCGGCTTCCTCTCCACTCCACGTTTGGGTGGCCGGCTCGGGACGCCAACCCTCGACACCAAGGGCGTAGCCATACAGAGGTGACGTGAACGTGGACGGTGATGGGGACGGTTGCGCCGCCGCTGAAGATGGGGATGGCGTCGCCTGCGCGCTGCAGGCCCCGAGGAGAAGACCGATGACGCAGCCGAGCCTCGTGGTAGCGGCATGACCTCGCGCGAGGCGCATCACGATCAGATTCTAGGCCTGCCACTCGCGCCTGGCCCGCAGATCCTCCACGTGGATGCTGAGCTCGTGGCGGTTGACAAGCCGGCGGGCATGGCAACCGCGGCCGGTGGCGGGATCGAGGACGACGCGTCGCTGCATGCCTGGGTGAGCCGGCATGTCGGCGGGCGGACTTTCATCGTCCATCGCCTGGATCGGGGCACGAGCGGGGTGATCGTGTTCGCCAGGACGGCCGAGGCGCACCGCGAGCTGTCGCGCCAGTTCGAGGAGCGGCTGGTCACCAAGCGCTACCTGGCGCTGGTGCAGGGCCACGTCGAGGGTCGCAGCGGCGAGATCAACCAGCCGCTGCGCGAGTTCGGATCAGGTCGCGTGGGCGTCGACCCCACGGGCCGTGAGGCCATCACCCGCTGGAGGCTGCGTGAACGCCTGCCGGACGTCGACCTGCTGGAGGTCGAGCCGCTCACCGGGCGGCGGCACCAGATCCGGGTGCACTGCTACGCCATCGGCCATCCCATCCTGGGCGACACCACGTACGGCGAGGTCCGCCCGGTCGGTGGCGCCCAGCGGCTCATGCTCCACGCCGCGGAGCTCGTGCTCGCCAACGGGCTGACGGTTCGCGCGGAACCGCCGGCCGAGTTCGAGGCCGTACTGGAGGCGACGCGCTAGGCGTTCAGCTGGCTGGTGCAGGCCGGGCAGCGTGTCGCCGCAATGGCGATCTCGGTGGCGCAGAAGGGGCAGGACTTCGTCGTAGGCTCGCCGGGCTGGGTGGCGGCGCGGCGGGCGGCCAGCGCATTCATCGGCTTGACCACGAAGAAGAACAGCGCGGCGGCCACCAGCAGGAAGCTGATCAGGGCATTGATGAAGTTGCCGTAGGTGATCACCGAGCCGTTGACCTCGGCGGTCATCGAGCTGAAGTCGGAGCTGAACAGGATGCCGATGATCGGCGTCAGGATGTCGGTCACCAGCGAGTTCACGATGGACGTGAACGCGGCGCCGATGACGATGCCGACCGCCAGGTCGAGCACGTTCCCCCGCAGGACGAAGTCGCGGAACTCGCGGATCATGGCTCTCCTCCAAGGTTCCGGGCCGACGGAATGTGAGCCGATGGTAGGGCCGATAGACTCGCCTGTGAATGCGTCTCGCCACCTGGAACGTCAACTCGCTGAAGGCGCGCCTCGATCGTGTGCTGGCGTGGACCGAGGCCAAGCAGCCGGACATCCTGTGCATGCAGGAGACGAAGCTCTCTGACGCGCAGGCGCCGCTGATGGACTTCCGGGCGCTGGGCTACGAGCTGGTCCACCACGGGCCGGGGCGTTGGAACGGGGTGGCCATCGCTTCACGGGTGGGCATCGAGGAGGTCACCGCCGGCATCCCAAACAGGGACGGCTGGACCGATGATGGCGGCCGCTTCCTGGCCGCGACCTGCGGCGGCGTGCGGGTGGCCAGCATCTACGTGCCGAACGGGCGCTACGTCGATTCGGAGTTCTACCTGGAGAAGCTGGACTGGCTCGCCCGGCTGTCGGAATGGCTGGACGACACCGATCCCACCACCGAGCTGGCGATCTGCGGCGACTACAACGTGGCGCCCACTGACGACGACGTGTGGGATGCGCAGGCGGCCCACGGCGCCACCCACGTCTCGCCGCGCGAGCGTGCCGCGGTGGCCAAGCTTCGCGAGTGGGGCATGGTCGACGTCGTGCGGCAGTTCCATCCGGAGACCGGCTTCTTCACCTGGTGGGACTACCGCGCCGGCCACTTCCACAAGAACTTCGGCATGCGGATCGACCACGTCTATGTCTCACCGCCGCTCGCAGCGCGGGCCGTGGCCGCCGAACGCGACCGGGACGCGCGCAAGCCGTCGACCTACCCGGGCATTCCCTCCGACCACGCCCCGCTGATCGTGGACTTCAGCTAGCGCGCAACGCCGCTGCCAGCTCCCTGCCGGCGCGCGTGCGCGGCCACGTAATTCGCCTTGCGCCAATGAACGACGTGTAGGCATCGAGCGCCCGGGCGAGGGCGGGGACGAAGTGCGGCTCCTCCATCGGCCTGAAATCCGGCTCGAACCAGACGCCCAGCATGCGGAGCGTGCCCGTCTTGCGCTCGAGGCGTGGCTCGATGCGGCCAACCAGCCGCTCGCCGTACAGCAGCGGCAGCACGTAGTAGCCATGCCTGCGCTTGGCCGCCGGCGTGTACACCTCCCAGGTGTAGTCGAATCCGAAGAGATCGCGCAGGAGGCGACGGTCCCAGATCAGCGGATCGAGCGGCGCCATGAAGGTGACGGCCGGTGGCACGGAGGCCGGGTCGCGGGTAGCCTCCAGCATCGGCTCCTCGTCGGCCAGCAGCAAGCGGATGCCACGCAGGCCCTCGACCGCCACCGGCAGCAGCGTGCCGTCGGCGACGAGCTGCGCGGTCCAGGTGGCGCGCTGCGCCGCGGTTCCGGTGCTGTACACGACGTCGGCCGGGCCCTGGGCGCCAAGCAGCCCGACCGCGCGGTATCGGCTCAGCAGGCGCATGCGCAGGGCATCCTCCTCAGACTCCCGCCGTGCCAGCAGGTCGGCGGGCACCACTCGCTCGATGAGGTCGTAGTAGCGCCGGTTGCCGTCGCGCCGCGCGATGCCCAGCCTGCCGGAGACGAACAGCGCCTCCATCACGGCACGCGCCGCCGAGGTTGGCGCCCACCACCAGTCGACGGCGTGGCCGTGCTCCTTGAAGGCGGAGGTGGCCAGGGGACCCTCGCGCCGAATGGCCTCCAGGATCGCGTCGGCGACCTGCGACTGTTCGGCCAGGATGCGGTCCGAGTAGTAGTTGCCGGCGCGGTCCCAGGCGATGGCGTAGTGCGGCAGCTGGTCCATCGGCAGGATGTTCAGGCTCTTGTTGTAGAGCTCGATCAGCCGCCGGTCCGCGCCGTACAGCCACTCCTCCGCCCAGCCGCGCCGGTAGCCGCTGATGCGCGCGTGCAGCACCAGGTCGTGGTTGCGGGCGCCCGGCACCTCCAGCGGGTCGAACTGCAGCAGCCCCAGACGCTCCACCACCGTCAGGACCGATGCCGCCTCGGGCGCCAGCGCCCGCGGCGGAGCCAGCAGGTGGCGGCTCACCAGGAAGCGGCGCGCGTGGTCGGCGCTCAGCTCCAGCTGGGGCGCTATCGGATCCGGCATGGCCGCCGATGCTAGCGGCCCGCTGGACCGGCGTTGGTACGATGCCGCGCATGAGCGTCGAGCGCATGCCGGAGGGCGTCCCGCCGGCTTCGGCGCTGCCCAAAGGCTCGGACCCCTCGGACGGGTCCGACGCCGATGCCGCCGCGCGCCGCGCGCTGCGCGTACAGATGCTCGCCACCGAGCACTGGAGCCTGCTGGCCACGCGCTCCCTCTCCTGGAATGAGGCGTTCGCGCGGGCGGGCATGTTCCTGTCGCTGCTGTCCGGGGCGATCGTGGCGCTGGCGCTCGTCGCGCAGGCCACGCAGTTCGGAGAGGGCTTCATGGTGTTCGCCCTGCTGACCCTGCCGGTGGTGCTGTTCGTCGGCCTGGCCACCTACGTGCGCCTCCTCGAGATCAACAACGAGGACTACGTCTGGGTGCGCGGCATGAACCGGCTGCGCGGCGCGTACCAGGAGATCGATCCGGAGGTTGGCCGCTACTTCATCACCGGCACGACCGAGCAGCCGCTGGACATCTTCCGCAGCTACGGGAGCACCGAAACCGGGTTCGACTCGGGGCGCTTTCACGGCTTCGTGACCACGCCCTCGACCATCGGCTTCGTGGACGCCATGGTCGCCGCCGTGCTGGCGGCCATCGTGGTCGTGCAACTGAACATCGGCATGGTTTCGGCCGCGGCGGTGGGCGTGGTCGCCTTCCTGATCACGGGCGTGATCCTCGGCTGGATCGGCTACCGCAACCAGCGCATGGCCACGCTCTACGACGAGCTGCCGCACGGGACGCGACCCGGGAAGACGCGCGACTGAGCACGAATCCTTGGCACTCTGAAACCTAGAGTGCCAATTTGTATAATCGCCGGCCGATGGCGATCAAACGCGACTACTACGAGATCCTGGGCGTGCCGCGCGACGCCTCCGACGAGGAGATCAAGCGCGCCTTCCGCCGTGCCGCGCAGCGTCATCACCCCGACGTCGATACCAGCGATGGCGCCGAGGAGCGCTTCAAGGAGCTGAACGAGGCGTACCGCGTCCTGTCGGACCGGCAGCGCCGCAGCGCCTACGACATGTTCGGCCACGCCGGGGTCGGGGGAGCCAGCGGCGGCGGCTTCGAGGGGTTCGGCGGCGGGTTCGGCCCGTTCGGCGACATTTTCGACGCCTTCTTCGGCGGTTCGCCCACGGGAACCCGGCAACGGCGCCGGGTGGTGGCCGGCGCCGACCTGCGCTACGACCTGGCCATCGAGTTCGAGGAGGCCATGTCCGGCGTCACGAAGGAGATCTCCTTCCCGACGCTCGTCACCTGCGACGTGTGCGGTGGCGCCGGCGGCGAGCCCGGCACGGAGCCGGAGACCTGCCCGGAGTGCAATGGCACCGGCGAGCGGCGACGGGTCAGCCAGACGATCCTGGGCCAGATGGTGAACATCACCGCCTGTCCGCGCTGCAACGGCGAGGGACGGATCATCGCCACGCCCTGCCACAACTGTCGCGGCGACGGCCGCGTCCGCCAGGAGCGGAAGCTGCAGGTCACCGTGCCGGCGGGGATCGACTCTGGCCAGCGGATCGCGCTCGAGGGCCAGGGCGAGTCCGGGCCGCGCGGCGGTCCGCCGGGCGACCTCTATGTGGTCGTCACCGTGCAGGACCACCCGCAGCTCATCCGCCGCGGCACGGAGCTCTACCACGAGCTGGCCGTCACGTACCCGCAGGCCGCGCTTGGCGCCAGCCTGGAGGTGCCGACGGTCGAGGGCAGCGAGCCGCTGGAGGTGCCGGCCGGGACCCAGTCCGGCACTGAGCTGCGCCTGAAGGGCCGCGGCGTGCCGCGGCTGCACGGCAACGGACGTGGCGACCTGCACGTGATCGTGACCGTGGTCGTGCCAGAGAAGCCATCGAAGGCGGAGCGCGAGCTCCTCAAGCAGCTGAACGAGGTCAGCGGACCGGCCGTGCTGCC
>DASSNI010000154.1:0-2295 GCA_035701385.1 Candidatus Limnocylindria bacterium
GAAGGGACCGACCCTCGACCCGGACGAGAAGCGGCTGGCCATGCGCACCGAAGACCATCCGATCGAGTATTTCGACTTCGAGGGCACGATCCCCGAGGGCGAGTACGGCGCCGGCGACGTGATCATCTGGGACTGGGGCACCTTCGAGCCGGAGGAGACCGATGACCCGGCGCGCGCCATCCGCGAGGGCGAGCTCAAGTTCCGGCTGCATGGCGAGCGGCTGCGCGGCCGCTACACCATCGTGCGCACCAGCGGCCGTGCCGGGCGGCGCGACGATCGCGAGCAGTGGCTGCTCATCAAGAAGCGCGACGAGGCGGCCGTCGCCGGCTGGGACGCCGAGGAATTTCCGGAGAGCGTGAAGACCGGCCGCACCAACGACGAGGTCAAGGCCGGACGCAAGCCGAAATTCACGAAGGGGCCGCCCATCACCGAAGGGCCCATCGACCTGTCCGGCGCGCGCAAGGCTGCGCTGCCCCCCTTCGTGCCACCCATGCTGGCCACGCTGGCGGAAGGTGCTTTCGACGACGACGACTGGCTGTTCGAGGTGAAGTGGGACGGCTATCGGGTGGAGGCCGTCGTCAGTGACGGCAAGGCCCGCATCTGGACCCGCAACCGCGTGGACGCGGCGACGTACTTCCCCGATCTGGCCGGGCCGGCGGACTGGATCGACGCCGAAGAGGCGATCGTCGACGGAGAGATGGTCGCCTTCGACGAAGGGGGTCGGCCGTCGTTCAGCCGGCTGCAGGAGCGGACCGGGCTGCGCGCCCTGGAGCAGGCCACGCGCCGCGCGGACCCGGACACGCCGCGCCTGACACGTGAGGAGCGGGAGCGCATCCCGCTGGCCTACATGGTCTTCGACCTGCTGCATCTCGACGGGCAGTCGCTGCTGGACGTGCCGCTCGAGGATCGCAAGCGCCTGCTGCGCTCCCGGCTGCGCTCAGATGACCTGGTGCGCTACGCGTCGCACGTGGTGGGCGAGGGCCGGGAATTCACCGCGGCGGCCGCCGAGAAGGGCCTGGAGGGCGTGGTCGCCAAGCAGCGGGCCAGCGCCTACCAGCCGGGACGCCGCAGCCGCGACTGGCTGAAGCTGAAGCTGCGCCGCGAGCAGGAGGTCGTGGTGGTGGGCTGGCTGCCCGGCCAGGGCACCCACAAGGACCTGGGCTCGCTGATCGTGGCGGTGAACGGCGACGGCGGGCTGGTGCATGCCGGCCAGGTGGGCAGCGGCATCAACGCCCGCATGCGGCGCGAGCTGCTGGCCGCCATGGAACCGCTGCGGCGCGATGACGCGCCGGTGGTCCGCACGCCACGCCTGCCGCAGGCGCGCTGGGTCGAACCGCGGATCGTGGTCCGGGTCGAGTTCGCGGACTGGACGCGTGACAACCTGCTGCGCCAGGCGGCGTTCAAAGGCATCGAGCTGGATCGCGATCCGAAGAAGGTCGTGCGCGAAGAGGCGGTCGCCGCGGCTCCGCTTGCCGCCCGCCCGCCGGCGCGCAGGGGCAAGGAAGCGCCAGCCAGGCCATCGGCAAAGGCGAAGGCAAGGGCAGAGGCGAAGGCGACGCCACCGGCGAAGGCGTCGGGCCGTGGCAAGGCCGGCGCGAAGCGCACGCCGAGGGACGAGGGCTGGCCGGAGCAGGAGATGGACCTCACCCCGGCCAGCAGGGCTGAGCTGAAGGCGCTGGAGGAGATGAGCGGCGACGGCCACTGGCAGGTCGCGGGCCACGAGGTGCGGGTCACGAACCTGGACAAGGTCCTGGCGCCGGCCGATGGGAAGCATCGGGCCATCACCAAGCGCGACCTGCTGCGCTACTACGTGTCCATCGGCCCCACCGTCATTCCGCACCTGGCGGGACGCGGCCTGAATCTCCAGCGCTTCCCGGATGGAACCGCCCGGACGGGCTTCTGGCAGAAGGACGTGCCCGGACACGCCCCCACGTGGATCAGCCGCTGGACGTACACCGGCCACGAGGGCACGAAGGACTACGTGGTGGTCGACAAGGTGGCGACCATGGCCTGGCTGGCGCAGGAGGCGGCACTGGAGATCCATCCCTGGACCTCGCGGACCATTTCGCCCCACGAGCCGACCTTCGCGCTGATCGACGTCGACCCCGGTGACCACACCACCTGGGACGAGGTGCTGATCCTCACCCGCCTGTACCGCACCGCGTTGCAGCACCTGGGAGTCATCGGCCTTCCCAAGACCACCGGCAAACGTGGGATCCAGGTCTGGGTGCCGGTGCGGCGCGGCTATTCCTTCGAGGACACGCGCGACTGGGTGGAAGGGCTGTCGCGCATGAT
>DASSNI010000155.1:0-2510 GCA_035701385.1 Candidatus Limnocylindria bacterium
GCGTTCTTCGCCGATGCCGCCAGCCGCGACTACATGGCCTGCCACGAGCTGGGTCACACCATCGGCCTGTGGCACTGGGGCAACCCGCCGCGCACCGACGGCCCGCACGCCGAGACATGCATGCAGGCCGACGTGCCGAACGGGCCGCGGCACCTGGCCCCGTCCGACCGGCGGCGGATCAACGACTACTACCCGCTGCCTGCCTCGCCGCCGCTGGCGCGGCTGCGCGCCCTGGCCTACTGACCCGGGTCAACCGGCGGCGGGCGGGATGTTCTGGTTCAGCCGGAAGAGGTTCTCCGGGTCATAGCGTCGCTTGATCTCGGCCAGTCGCCCGAACGTGCCGTCCGGATAGGCGTCGTGGACGCGCTCCGGCCCCTCGTCGACCAGGAAGTTGACGTACGCCCCGCGGTCGTCCTGCCGCAGCTCGCGCATGAAGCCCAGCACCCAGGCCTCGCGCTCCGCGAGGTTCTGCGGCCCGTCGTAGAAGGCGGCGATATTCACCATGATCCTGCTTGACCGGTGCGCGAAGGCGGTCGCGTCCGCCGGCACGCGTGCCATGGCGCCGCCCAGCACCCGGAACTGCGCGGCCCGCATCGGGGCGTCCGACGCCTCGAGGCGCTGCATCACCGTCTCCGCCACGCCCCGGTCGAAGCGGTCGATGAACATGTTCCGGGCCACCGCCAGCGGGTGGTACGAGTCATCGGCCGGCGGGTACATGCCCGGGTAGGGCATCGGCTTCACCAGGTCCGCGTACGGCTCTGCCACGTCCCGGAAGGGCTGCATCGCGTGCTGCCCCGCCTCTTCGTCGCCGGCGTGGGCCAGCATGCCCATGATCCCGAGCTTGCCGACGGCGTCCTCGGGGATCATCGGCATGGGCGGCAGCGGCATCACGTTCATGATCCCGGACAGCTCCTCCGGCGCGGCCTCGAGGGCGGCCATGAAGCCGGTCACCGTGTCGACCGTGGCCGGCAGGAACAGGAAGCCGCCCACGAAGCCACCGAGCTCGTGCAGCTGGAACTGGAAGCGGGTCACCACGCCGAAGTTGCCACCGCCGCCGCGGATCGCCCAGAACAGGTCCGGATGCGTGTCCGCGTCGACGTGCAGCAGCTGGCCGTCAGCGGTCACGATCTCGGCGGCCAGCAGGGAGTCGATGGTCAGGCCCCACTTGCGCGTCAGGTAGCCGACGCCTCCGCCGGTGGTGATCCCGCCGATGCCCACCGACCCCGTGTCGCCGAAGCCGACCGCCAGGCCGTGCTCCGCGGCAGCCGCCGTGACCTCGCCGGCGGTCAGGCCGGTCTCCGCCCACGCCGTCCGCCCGGCAACGTCGATCTGCAGGTCCTTCATGCGGCGCAGGTCGATGACCAGCCCGCCGTCGCTCACGCCGTAGCCGGCGCCGGAGTGCCCGCCGGAGCGCACCGCCAGCTCCAGGCCGGTGTCGCGCGCCAGGCCGATGACGGTGGCCACGTCGTCCGCATCGGCCACCTGCACGATGGCCGCCGGGTGCCGATCAATGCCGCCGGCCTGCACCGTCCGGGCGGCGTCGTATCCCGCGTCCTCGGGGCCGATGACCTCGCCACGCACCCGGTCACGCAGCGCGTCCAGGTCGAGGCGAGCGGTCGATGTCGTCATGTGAGAGCTCCTTTCGCTGTCACCGGCATAGACCGTCCGCCCCGTAACGATTCATCGGCGACCGATGAGTTGCGGCACGCGGCGCGGTCCCATCTGCAATTCGGCGCATGGGGAGGTGCGTTCGTGGCCGAGCGGCGGTTCCTGGTCCTGCATCCGGCGGCCAGCGGGTCCGAGCTGCTGGGCCTGCGGCGCATCGTGGGCGCGCGACTGCGGCGCTCACCGGCCAGCGTGATCGACTGCATCGTGCTGGACGGCGCGGTGGACCTGCGCATCGTCGCGGCGGTCGCTCGCCTCCAGCTCGCCGCGCGCAGTGCGGGAGGCTGCATCCGCCTGATCGACGTCCCGCCAGAGCTGGCCGCGCTGTTGTCGCTCGCCGGACTGCCGGCGTGCACGGGGCTACGCGTCCAGATGATCCGGCACCCCGAACAGCGGGAAGAGGCGGGCGGTGTCCAGGAAGAAGGTGATGCCGCTGATCCGATCGCCTGACAGCTCCAGCACCTGCAGCGACCACGGCTCCAGGCGGCCAGGCGCCCCGGGCTTGTACTGGGCGAATGCCGGCGAGCCGTTGGCGTTCACCGGCAGCAGCCGTGACCCCTTGCAGCCGATGCCCGGCCCCAGGCACCAGCCCACGATGTCGGCGTGGGTCTGCAGCCACATGGCGTAGGGCGGCATGTTCCACGCCGCGTCCTCGCGCAGCAGTGACGTCAACGCGTCCATGTCATACCGCTCGAAGGCGTCCACGTAGCGGGCCAGCAGCTCGGCGCGCTCGGGGTCCATCGGCTCGGGGCCTTCACCGATCCGCTTGGCCGCCAACGTTGCCCGAGCGCGCTGCAGAGCGCTGTTGACCGACGCGACCGTGGTGTCGAGCAGGGTCGCCACCT
>DASSNI010000156.1:0-7762 GCA_035701385.1 Candidatus Limnocylindria bacterium
GGCCGACCTACGTCGACCGCGGTCCGCAGCGGCTGGCCTGGGAAGGAGACGTGCGCTGACCGCACCGGCCGCGGCGGGTGCGCTGGTACGCGCGCTGACCGACCGCTTTCCCGAGCTGGCCGCCACGCTGTGGACCGACGAGGACACTGTCGAGCTCCAAGCCGATGGCGCCCGCAACGTCGAGCTGCTGCGCACCCTGCGCGACGACGACGAGCTGCGCTTCTGGTGGCTGGCCGACGCGGCGGCTGTGGACTACGGCCCGAAGGAGCACTTCGAGGTCGTGTACCACCTGTACTCCGACCTGCACCCGTCCTGGGTGCGGCTGCGCTGCCGCGTGGACCGCGCGAATCCGCACATCCCGACCATCACCGGGCTGTGGGAAGGCGCCATGTTCCACGAGCGCGAGATGTACGACATGATGGGGATCATCTTCGACGGCAACCGCGACCTGCGGCGCATCTACATGTCACCGGACTACCGCAGCTTCCCGCAGCGCAAGGACTTCATCCTGCCCGATGACGCCGCCGACTCCCCGGCGGCCGGCGTTGTGCCGCTCGAGCGGCCGGAGACCTGGGACCTGGCCCGCTTCCGAGAAGGGCTGATGGCCGGCGAGGATGGGCAGGCGACCGCCGCGCCGACGTACGCGCCCACGGCCGAGCGCACCGGCGAGGAACCGGCGGTCGAGGCAGGCAGCACCGACGCAGACAAGAGCAGACCACGATGACGGCCGTCGATCCCGAGACTCGCATCCCCGATCCCATCGAGCTGGACCGCCTCGAGGAGGAGCGCCTCGCCAGGGCGCTGGGTGGCGCGCCCGGCACCGGCGCCACGACGCCCGAGTACGCGGGCTTCGAGCAGGTCGGCGTGCCGGACCGGCCGCCGCAGACCGAGCGCGAGGCCGAGATGTACACCCTGGGCGAGGGCGAGATGCTGCTGAACATGGGCCCGCAGCACCCCTCCACCCACGGCGTGATGCGGCTGGTGGTGAAGATCCGCAGCGAGATGGTCACCGATCTCGACGTCGTGCTGGGTTACCTGCACCGCGGCATCGAGAAGCTGTGCGAGAACGCGACGTACACCACGGTCCTCACCTACGTGGACCCCATGGACTACATGTCGGCCATGCACAACGAGCACGCGCCGGCGATCGCCTTCGAGAAGCTGTATGGCATCAGGGCGCCGAAGCGCGCCGAGTACATCCGGGCGCTGGTGGTGGAGCTGAACCGCGTGTTCAGCCACGGCCTGATGATGGGCTTCCTGGCGCTCGATATGGGCGGCATCACGCCCATCCTCTACAGCTTCATCAACCGCGATGAGACCGTCGACCTGCTGTCGAGCATCTCCGGCCAGCGCATGCTCTTCAACTTCTTCCGCGTGGGCGGCGTGAACTGGGACGTGAACGACGAGTTCATCAACCGGCTGTCGGCCTGGCGCGTGAACCAGGCCAAGAGCATCGGCGACAACGAGCAGCTGATCACCGAGAACGAGATCTTCGTGCAGCGCACCAAGGGCCTTGGCGTGCTCCCCGGCGAGCGGGCCATCAGCCTGGGTGTATCGGGCCCGAACCTGCGCGCCTCCGGCGTGCCGTTCGACGTCCGCAAGGCGCACCCGTACTCGATCTACAACGAGCTCGAGTTCGACGTCGTCACCCAGCCCGGCGGCGACAGCTACGCGCGCTACCTGCAGCGCGTGGCCGAGATCAAGCAGAGCCTGCACCTGATCGACCAGATCGTCGACAAGATGCCGCATGGACCGGTGCAGGCCCAGGTGCCCGGCATCATCCGGCCGCGGCCCGGCCGCGCCTTTGGGGCGGTGGAGTCGCCGCGCGGCTTCTACAGCGTGTATGCCATCAGCGACGGCGGCCCGACGCCGTACCGGTTCCGCATGCGCGACCCGTCCTTCATCAGCCTGCAGGTCATGCCGGTGCTCATGCCCGGCCACCTCATCGCCGATACCATGGCGGTGATGGCCAGCCTGGACCCGATCATGGGTGGAGTCGACAAGTAGATGGACGTCGGCGCGCTGCTGCTGGGCATCGGCCGCTTCGTGCTGTCCACGACGTTGCTGCTGCTGCTGACGGTGCCAACCGCCTTCATCGTCATCCAGATCGAGCTGAAGGTCATTGCGCTGATGCAGCTGCGCTACGGCCCCAACCGGGTCGGCCCGCGGGGCATGTTCCAGAGCACGATCCACGGCTTCAAGGTGCTGGCCAAGGAGGACACCACGCCGGACCAGGCGGATCGGCCCACCTTCACCATGGCGCCCTGGATGGTGTTCATGGCCGCCGCCATGAGCATGCTCGTCATTCCCTTTGCGCCAGGGCTGGTGGCGATCGACTCGAGCATCAGCGTCGTGTACTTCTTCGCGGTGCTGGGCCTGTCGGTGGTGGGCCTGCTGGTCGCCGGCTGGGCGAGCTATAACAAGTACTCGCTGCTGGGCGGGCTGCGCAGCGCGGCGCAGATGGTCAGCTACGAGATCCCGCTGACGCTTTCGATCGTCGGCATCGTGGTGCTCACGGGCAGCCTGTCCTTCACCGAGATCGTGGAGTGGCAGCGGGTCAACGGCTGGGGCTTCTTCTGGCAGTTCTGGGCGTTCCCCATCTTCTTCATCGCCGCCACCGCCGCGATCAACCGCACCCCGTTCGACATGGTCGAGGCCGACTCCGAGATTGTCGCGGGCTTCGCCACCGAGTACTCGGGCATGCGCTTCGGCTTCTTCTTCTTCGCCGAGTACGTGGCGCTGTTCATCATGAGCAGCATCGTGGTCACCCTCTTCTTCGGAGGGT
The DNA here is from genome assembly GCA_035701385.1 of Candidatus Limnocylindria bacterium. Lineage (GTDB taxonomy): Bacteria > Chloroflexota > Limnocylindria > QHBO01 > QHBO01 > DASSCW01. Next base: position 2,786 of record DASSNI010000156.1, read on the forward strand.
GGCTGCCGCCCTTCTTCAGCCTGCCGGGCGGGTTCATCGGCACCGTGCTGGGCGCGATCATCTTCCTGGCCAAGACCTACTTCTTCGTGTTCGTGGCGGTCTGGATGCGCACCACCCTGCCGCGCGTGCGCGTCGACCAGCTGATGGGCATGGCGTGGAAGTGGCTGCTGCCGCTGGCGCTGGTGAACCTGTTCCTGACGGCAGCCATCGTCCTGATCTTCAACCTGCAGCCGGTGGGAGGCGCATAGGCCGATGGCGATCCCGGGCAGTGGCATCGCGAAGGGCATGTGGGTCACCCTGCGCAACCTCTTTGAGCCCAAGGTCACGCGCCAGTACCCCGAAGAGCGGCCGCAGATGCCGGAGCGCTGGCGCGGCCGGCTGGACCTCATCTACGACCCCTTCGGCGAGCACAAGTGCGAGGTCTGCTTCCAGTGCGCGCAGGTCTGCCCGGTCGAGGCGATCGACATGAGCGGCTTCGACTCCGTGGGCAACCGGATCCGCTACGGCATGCCGGAGATCTACGACGAGCGCAAGGACCCGAACGCCTGGCGGCGGGCCGGTCAGCCGGCACGGCCGATGCGCAACGCCGTGCGCTGGGAGGAGTCCGTCGACGAGCCGTGGGTCTCGAGCGTGGTGGCCGGCTTCGGCGCGCGGCCCGAGTCGCTGGTCGCCATCTTCGGCGCCGTGCAGGAGCGCTACGGCTACCTGCCCGAGCGCGCACTGCGCATCATCAGCGACCGCATGACCATCCACTGGGCGCAGGTCTTCGGCGCCGCCGGGCTGGGCGGCTTCCGCCTGCTGCCGGCGGAGGGCCACGTCATCACCGTGTGCACGTGCGCCGCCTGCCGCTTCGCCGGCGGGCAGGAGCTGCTGGCCGCGCTGCGCGACGAGCTGGGCATCGAGCCCGGCGAGTCGACCCCGGACGGCGCCTTCTCCCTGGAGACAAGCCCGGAGGTCGCCGCCGGCGCCATGGCTCCGGCGGTGCGCATCGACACGCTGGTCTACGGGCCGATCACGGCCGACCAGGCGCGCCACCTGCTCCGGGAGCGCCGCCGCGGCGCGACCCGCACGGCAGCCGGCTCTCCAACGCCGGCCACGGCGAGCTGAGCGCATGACCACCGGCGACGGCCCGGGCCTGTCGGCCCAGATCCGCATCCTGCCCCGTGGCGAGCAGCGGCTGCTGGCCAACCTGGGACGGATCGATCCGGGCAGCATCGGCTCCTATCGCGAGCACGGCGGCTACGCCGGCCTGGAGCGCGCGATTGCGCACCTCGGCGCCGAGGGCGTCATCAAGGAGGTGGCCGACGCCGGGCTGCGCGGCCGCGGTGGTGGCGGCTATCCGACTGCCGAGAAGTGGCAGGCGGCACGCGCCGCCATCGGCGAACGCAAGGTGGTGGTCGTCAACCTGATGGGAGCCGATCCCACCTCGCTGGGCGACCGGGCGCTGGCGGAGGGCAACCCGCACCTGCTGATCGAGGGCGCGCTGATCGCGGCCTTCGCCACCGGCGCCTCGGAGGCGATCCTCGCCGTGCGCCGCGATTGGACATCCGCCATCAGCCGCCTGCGTTCCGCGGTCGAGGAGGCGGTGGCCAACCACCTTGCCGGCTACCTCATCCTGGGCACCGACTTCAGCTGCCAGCTCAGCGTCTGGGAGGGCTCCGGCGCGCTGGTCGCCGGCGAGGAGACCGCCCTGCTGGCGGCGCTGGCCGGCGATCGCGGCATGCCCATCATCCGCCCGCCCTACCCCACCGAGCGTGGGCTGCTCGGCGCGCCGACCACCGTGCAGAACGCCGAGACCATTGCCCACGCGGCGTGGATCCTGTCGCACTCGGCCGAGGCGTTCGCCAACGTCGGCAGCAAGGAGTCGCCGGGCACCAAGCTGGTGAGCATCTACGGCGCGGTGGGCGAGCCGGGCCTCGTCGAGGTGCCGCTGGGCATGCCGCTGCGCGACGTCATCGGCCTGGCCGGCGGTGCGGTCGGCACGCTCAAGGCCGTGTTCGTGGGTGGCGCCGGCGGAGGCGCCCTGTCGGCCGATGAGCTGGGCACGCCCTACGACGTGGAGACGCTGCGCACCAAGGGCGCGGGCATCGGCCTGGGGCAGATCCTGGTCACCGACAGCACGACCTGCATGGTCGACACCGCCCGCTTCTTCCTGGACTGGTCCAGCCGCGAGGCGTGCGGCAAGGCGGTTCCGTGCCGCATCGGCACCAAGCGGCTGGTGGAGACCATGGATCGCATCCTGGCCGCCACCCCGCGGCCGAACGACTTCACCCTGCTGCGCGAGCTGTCGCGCAAGATGGCCGACACGGCACTGTGCAAGCTCGAGGCGCGGGCTCCCGGGCCGATGCTCACCACCCTGGAGCGCTTCCCGGACGAGTACCGCGCCCACGCGGAGCGCGGCGAGTGCCTGGCCGGCGCCTGCGCGACCGAGGGCCTGGCACCGCTGATCACGCCGCTGGGCGGCATCGAACCAGCCTCCCCGGCCCAGCGCTAGCATTAGAGGACCGATGAGCTTCTCGACCAACGGCCACCGCAACGGCAACGGCACCGGCGTGCTCCGGCCGGAGGACTACGCGCCCGTCTGGCCGATGGTCCCCGGCACCCGCAAGATCAGCGTCACCATCAACGGCCAGCAGGTCGAGGCCGAAGAGGGCCAGACCATCCTGCAGGCCTGCCGCGTGCTCGGCATCGACGTGCCGACGCTGTGCTACGAGCCGAAGCTGGCGCCGTACGGCGCATGCCGCATCTGCGTGGTCGAGGTCGAGGGCCAGGACGAGACGCCGATCTCCTGCGGCACGCAGATCGCCGAGGGGATGGTCATCACCACCCACTCGGAGCGGCTGATCGAGAACCGCCGCATGGTGCTGGAGCTCATCTTCAGCGACCACGACGCGTATTGCCTGCCGCCCTGCCAGTTCAAGTGCCCCACCCGCGTCGACATCCCCGGCTACCTGAAGCAGAACTCGCTGGGCAACTGGGAAGAGGCGACCCGCATCCTGAAGCGCTCGCTGCCGTTCCCCGCCATCCTGGGCCGCGTCTGCCCCGCGCCATGCGAGACCCACTGCCGTCGGGAAGAGGTCGACACCGCCATCGCCATCCGCGACTCGCATCGCTACTGCGCGGACCGCGTCCTGGAGGTCGATGCGCCGGCACCCATCCCGTGGCCCAAGGATCCCGACACCGGGCGGCGAGTGGCGGTCATCGGCGCCGGCCCGGCCGGCATGGCGGCTGCCTACTACCTGCAGCTGCGCGGCCACCACTGCGACGTGTTCGAAGCCGAACCGGAGCAGGGCGGCATGCTGCGCTACGGCATCCCCGAGTACCGCCTGCCGAAGGGCTGGATGGACCGCGAGCTGAACCACGTCTGGGAGCTGGGCGCGACCTTCAAGCCGAACATGCGCCTCGGCCGCGACTTCCACATCGCCGACCTGCTCGAGCAGGGCTATGACGCGGTGTACGTCGGCATCGGCTGCTACCGCTCGAACGAGCTGGGCATCCCGGGCGAGGACGCCGACGGCGTGATCAACGCCCTGGAGAACCTCTACAACTCGACCCGCGGCCTGCCGATCCCCGCGCTGAAGGACGCGCGCGTGGTCATCATCGGCGGCGGCTTCACCGCCATCGACTGCACCCGGACGAGCCTCCGCCAGGGATCGGCCGAGGTGACCATCGTCTACCGCCGCGACCTGAAGGACATGCCCTCACAGGACGAGGTGCACGAGGCCATCGAGGAGGGCGCGCGCGTCATCTTCCAGGCCGCGCCGACGCGCATCCTGACCGACAAGAACAACAAGGTCACGGGCGTCGAGTTCCAGCGCATGAAGCTCGGCGCGCCCGACGAGAAGGGTCGCCGCCGCCCGGAGCCGATGCCCGGCACCGAGTTCGTCGTCGAGTGCGACACCGTGCTGGGCGCCATCGGCCAGGGACCGGAGCTGTCCTGGGTCGAGTCGGAGCCTGAGGAGGTCCGCAGCCAGCTGGAGGTCAGCCGCCGCGGGACGCTGGTCGCCGAGGAGCACATCTTCCGCACCGGCATGCCCAAGGTCTTCGCCTCCGGAGACGTCCGCGCGGGTGCGACCACCGTGGTCGAGGCCATCGGCGAGGGCCGGCGCGCCTCGTACGCGATCGACTACTGGCTGCGCGGCCACGACCTGGACGACCCGCAGGTGCGCCGCATCGTCACCGAGCCGCAGCCCAACTTCCTGACCATCGTGCCCTTCACCGATGACGTGAAGGAGCCCAAGGCGATCATGGGCAAGCTGGGCGCCGAGGAGCGGAAGACGAACTTCAACGAGTATGAGTTCGGCTACACGCACGACCAGGCCATGGGCGAAGCGTCACGCTGCCTGCAGTGCACCTGCGAGGCCATCGGCCACTGCGACCTGCGCGAGGCGGCCATCGAGTACGAGACGACGCTGAACATGGCGATCGACGAGCGCTCGATCCAGGACAACCCGTACGTCGGCGTCAACCACGGCTACATGCGCGACGAGACGCACAGCTTCATCCTGCGCGACTACTCGAGGTGCATCGACTGCGGCCGCTGCGCACAGGTCTGCAAGGACATCGTGGGTGCCGGCTGCTACGACTTCATCGGCAAGGGCTTCGACTCGCTGGTCACCACCGCCGACTTCGTCAGCCTCAACGAGACGCCGTGCGTGTCGTGCGGCCGCTGCGCCGAAACCTGCCCGGTGGGCGCGCTCATGCCGCGGCCACGCACCCTGGAGACCTATCAGCTCGACATCAGCCGCTGCATCTTCTGTGGTATCTGCGCCGATGCCTGCCCGTACGACGCGCTTCGCTGCGGCCCGGAGTTCGAGTTCAGCGAATACCAGCGCGACCTGCCGATGCTCGACATCCTGGAGATGTCCGACCGGGAGCGCCCGACCCGCTGATTCCTTATTGGCCGATGTGCCCTCCGCTGGCTGCGCAACACTGTTCGGACGGGTCCGCCCGCGCCTCAACCACTGGAAGCCGCAG
>DASSNI010000157.1:0-5627 GCA_035701385.1 Candidatus Limnocylindria bacterium
CATGCCGTAGCGCGTCCACAGTCGGGTGACGGAGCCGTAGCCGACCGTCAGCGCGGCGATGAGCAGCAGCCCGGGCGCCTGGACGGCCACCGCGGCGATCACCATCAGGGCCGCCAGCGCGACCCAGGCTGCCATGCCCGCCGCCTAGGTCGTGCCCGGCTCGCCGGCCATCGGCACCGGCACGCTGGCGATCACGTCCCGAACCACGCCGGCGACGCTGGCCCCGCGCAGCTCCCGATCCACGTCCAGCAGCAGCCGGTGCTCGAGCACGGCCGGGGCCACGCGCTGCACGTCGTCAGGCAGGACGTAGTCGCGGCCGTCGAGCAGCGCCCAGGCCTGCGACACCCGGTACAGCGCCACGCTGCTGCGCGGCGAGGCGCCGAGCCGGACGTCGGCGTGGTCCCGGGTGGCGCGTACGAGGGCCACCGCGTAGCGCTCGACGTCGTCCGAGACGTGGATGGCGCGTGCCTCGGCCCGCAGCGCCAGCGCCTCGGCCGGCCGCACCACCGTCGGCACCGCGTCGAGCGGCTCGTCGGCCGCCTGGTGGCGGCGCGCGATGCGGCGCTCCGCGTCCTCATCCGGATAGCCGATCGCGATGCGCAGCAGGAAACGGTCGAGCTGCGCCTCCGGCAGCGCGAAGGTGCCCTCCAGCTCGATGGGGTTCTGGGTGGCCAGCACAAGGAATGGGTCCGGCAGCGGCCGCGTCTGACCCTCGGCGCTCACCTGGCGCTCCTGCATGGCTTCCAGCAGGGCCGACTGCGTCCGCGGCGTGGCGCGGTTGATCTCGTCCACCAGCAGCACGTTGGCGAATACCGGTCCCTCGATGAAGCGGAACGCGGCGCCCTCCAGGATGCTCGAGCCGGTGACGTCGGTGGGCAGCAGGTCGGGCGTGCCCTGCACGCGGGCGAAGCTCAGCCCCAGGCTGCGGGCGAAGGCCCGCGCCAGCAGCGTCTTGCCGACGCCCGGCACGTCCTCCACCAGCGCGTGGCCGCCGGCCAGCAGCGCGGTGGCCATCAGCCGCAACGGCAGCTCCGATCCCACCACGGCGTTGGCCACCGCCTCCTCCACGGTCGCCAGGAAGCGGGCGCCACGCCGTGCCCCGGCGCCGGCCGCGCTCGGGGCGGAGTCGGTTGCCGTCACGTCTTCGGTACTCATCAGGGCGGCGTCACGTTCACCACCGCCCAGCGCTGCGCGCCCAGGACGGCGGCCTGCGGGGCCAGCTGCAGGCGCAGCAGCGTCTCGGTCGGCACCGGCACCTGCTCGCTGGCGTCGAACAGGCCCAGGAAGCGGGTCGGGCGTCGCTCGAAGCGCACCACCTCCGCGGTGGCCAGCGCCCCGCCGTCCGCCGACCCATCGACCCGAACACGCACGTCGTGCAGCAGGCCGTCCGGACCGTCGGCACAGTCATCGGACAGACTGCCGGCGGCGCACAGCGCCTCCAGCCGCGCGGTGGCGGCCGACACCGCGCCGGCCAGCGGTGCCCGCGCCGCATCGACCGCAACGTCGGTCAGCGGCGCCTCATTGCCCCAGCTGGCCACCAGGCGATCAACCACCGCGGTCGGTGAGGAGCCATCGGCCGCGAACAGCCAGAAGCCGGTGCCCCAGGCCAGCAGCGGCAGCGTCAGCCACGCGGCCGCGGCGGCCGGAGAGCGCGATGCCGTCGGCGGCCTGGCCTGGCCCTCGGCTCGCTGTGCGCGGCGATAGCTGACGATGGCCTGCATCGCCCAGGCCGCCACGAAGGCCATGCCGGCCACGAAGGGCACGAGGTACCAGGTGGTATCGGCCAGCCACCAGCTCAGCAGCCCGACGAGGGCAAGCCCCACGACCTCGAGGAGCAGCAGGGAGCTGCCAACGTATCGGCGACCCATGGAGAGCTCGCCCAGGCCCCAGGCCAGGATGGAAAGGCGCAGGACGCGGCCGGGTGCCGCGCCGCTCACTCGCCGATCAGGAGGTTGCGCAGCTCCGCCTCGTGCTCGGAGGAGGTGACGGCCAGCAGCCGATCCCCGTTGAGCAGCTTCGTCTCCTGGCGGGCCGGAAGCGCGCGGTCGCCGCGTACGAGCACCACCACGTAGCTGTCCTCAGGCAGCGCCAGGTCGCGCAGCGCCTGCCCGACCGCGGGGGAGCTGGCGTCCAGCTGGGCCTCCACGATCTGCAGCTCGCCGCGGTCGAGCTCTGCCAGGTGCAGCAGGTCATGGACCGGGATCTCGTGCTCGATGACGCCCAGGATCGAACGCGTCGGGCTGACCGTCTCGTCGATGGCCAGCTGGCGGAAGAGGTGCTCGTTCTTCGGGTTGTTCACGCGGGCGATGGCGCGCGGCACGTTGAACTTCATCTTCGCCACCTGGCAGGCCACCAGGTTGTCCTCGTCGTCGCCGGTGACAGCGGCCATCACGTCGGCGCGCTCCATGCCGGCTTCCTTCTGGTAGCGGCCCTCGCAGCCGTCGTTGGCGACCACGATGCTGCCCAGCTCATCGGCGATCAGCCGCGCGCGGGCCGGGTCCTTCTCGATCATGACCACCTCGTGCCCGGCGGCCAGCAGCTCCTTGGTGAGGTAGTAGCCGACGTTTCCGCCGCCGATGACGACCACGTACATCGTTACTCGGCCTCCCCGGCCGCAGGAGCCGCCTCTTCGGCGGCGATGGCGCGATCCGCCTGCCGCGCGGCCTTCGAGCCCTCGACCGGCGCGCCGCGCAGCGGCTCGGCGGTCGGCGGCTGCACCTGGCCGTTCGTGGCTTCGGCGCCCTGCTGGGCGGCGACGACCAGCGCATCGGCGAGGATGACGGTGCGGCAGATGGTCTCCAGCCCGAGCGACCGATACGCCTCGGCGCGGAGCGGGTCGTTGATCTTGGCCACCACCCGCGGGATGCCGAACACGTGCTTGCCCAGCTGCGCAGCCATGGCGTTGCGGTTGTCGCCCTCGGTGAGCGCGATCAGCAGGTCGGCCATCTCGGCCCCGGCCGAGCGCTGCACGTCCTCGTCGCCGCCGCTGCCGCGCACCGTCACGCCGCCGAAGGTCGACGGCAGCCGGTTGAAGGCGCGCTGGTCGGTGTCGATCACGGTCACGTGATCGCCGCGCTGGTCGAGCTCGGCGGCGGTGCGTGCTCCGACGCGACCACAGCCGACGATGATGATCCTCATGGCGTGTGTGCCAGGTCCTCCGTTTCGGCGCGCAGGCACCAGACCGGCGCGGTGGAGTTGCGCATGACGTATGGAACCGTGCGCCCGGCGTCCCAGCCTCCGCCGAAGCGCTTCTTATAGCGTAGCCCCATCACGATCAGGTCGACGTTCTGCTCGACCGCGTCGTCGACGATGGCCGCGCCCGCGGCCCGGGCCTGCGCGATTCCGGTGCGCACCGGCACCTCGTGCTCGCCGAGGAACCTCTCGGCACGCTCGATGACCTCGTCGGCGAAGGCGATCGCCTTGGGGTCCTCGGCGTCGAGCTGCTGCTCGAACGGGACCTCGATGACGTGCAGCAGCGACACCTGCCCCTCCGAGCCGCTCATCAGCACCGCCGCCAGGCGCAGGGGCGCCTCATCGGCCTCGGTGCCGGCCAGGGGAACAAGGATGCGCTCGTAGGTGAGCAGGGCGGGCCGCTTCTCAGCGCGGCGTCCGAAGATCATGTGCTCGCTATCCTACGGCCCCGCCGAGCGCGCAGCCACGCTGCGCCTGCCTCCGCGGCGCGCACGCCTCCCTCATCGCCCGTAGCTCAGCCGCTCGGCGAGGCGTGCCGGCAGGCCTGCCTCGCGCACCAGGCGCTGCGTGGCCTCGATGTCGTAGCGCACCCGCCGGAACTCGGCGACCTGGGCCTGGGTGTCGATGACCATGTACGACGCTGCCGGATTGCCGTCGCGGGGCTGTCCCACGCTGCCCGGATTGGCCAGCAGCCGGCCGCCGGCCACCGAGACCGGCGACCCCGGAGCCGATGGCACGGCCATCACGCCTCCGTCATCGGCGCGGTACACGATGGGCACGTGCGTGTGGCCGTGCAGGCACAGCCGCGTGTCGAATGCGGCAAGGTTGGCGCTCGCCACCTGCGGATCGGTGATGTACTCCCAGGTGGGGTCGCGCGGCGAGCCATGCACCGCGGTCAGCTCGCCCTCGCGGCGCACCTCCGGCAGGGCGGCCAGGTAAGCCTGCGCGTTGTCGTCGACGACCTCGGCCGTCCAGCGGATGGCACGGGCCGCATCGGGGTTGAACCAGCCGATGTCGACCTGGCCGATGGCTGCGCCGTCGTGGTTGCCCATCACGCTGCGCGCCCCCATCTCCTGCAGCCGGGCGATGACCTCGTTGGGCTGCGGCCCGTAGCCCACGATATCGCCCAGCACCCACACCTCGTCCACGTCGGGCAGGTCGTCGCGCACCGCGTCGAGCGCGGCGAGATTCGCGTGGATGTCCGACAGGACCGCGAGGCGCATGGGGGGCCGAGTGTACCGATGGCGTCGGGCGGACGCTGCCGGATGGCCGACAGCTGCCCCAGCTAGGCGAGGGGGCGGCGGCCGGGCTCGCCGGGGCGGCGGGGAAATCGGGCCGGCGCGGCGTTCACCTTGGGCACGACGACGAAGGTGTGCCCGCCAAGCGCCGGCAGTGAGGCCTGGATCTCGAGTCGCCCGCCGCCCAGCTGGCCGGCGGCCACGCGTCCGCGTCGCACCTCGTCGTCGGCGTCGGTCAGCGGTCCCTTCCAGGCCAGCAGCGTGCCGCCGGTGTGCAGCAGCGGCAGCGCGAGCTCGGCCAGGACTGGCAGCGCGGCGCAGGCGCGGGCGGTCACCAGGTCATGGCGCTCGCGGTGCGCGGGAGCGCGCCCGAGCACCTCTGCCCGCTCGGCCAGCACCTCCACGTTGCGCAGGCCCAGCGCGCCGACGAAGCCACGCAGCGCGTCGGCCTTCTTGCCCACCGAATCGACCAGGACCCAGCGCACCTCCGGCCGCGCCAGTGCCAGCGGGATGCCGGGCACGCCGCCGCCGGAGCCGAGGTCCACCGCCGTGGTGGGAGCCAGCCGGTCGAGGAAGGGCAGAGCGGCCAGCGCATCCAGAAGGTGGAGGCGCGCAACGGCCTGCGGCTCGACCACGCGGGTCAGGTTCAGCCGTGCGTTGGCCGCTAGGAGGAGCGCGACGTAGCGCTCGGCCGCATCGGCGAAGCCGGGCGGCAGCGCAGGCAGGGCGGCGGAGTCCAGCAGCGCCTCGAGGTGCGCGCGCGCCGCGCGAGCGGCGCCATCGGCCTCCGAGGGAAGGTCAGACAAACGGAAATGCCTCCTCCGGTGGCGTTTCGGTCTTCCCGGTCGTGAACGGTCTGGACGGCCGGCTTTCGCATCAGCCCCGAACACGCCCGGTTACCGTACTCGGCCGCCGGGGAAGCAGGACCGCCAGTATGGCAGGCGGTGACGGTGGACAACAAGACGCTTATCCACCATTCCGCGCGGTCTTCCACAGAATGTGGATAAGTCGGGCGGATATACTCGAAGCCGATGGCGCCAGACCTTTTGCCGACCGCTAGCATCGAGGGGCAGTGGCGGCGACGCTGAACAGCACGCCACCGCGCTTCGCCCACCAGAGCGAGGCCGAGCTGGCGAGGATCCTCGACTTCTATAACGTCGAATGGCGCTACGAACCCGACACCTTCCCCATCTCCTG
>DASSNI010000158.1:0-11108 GCA_035701385.1 Candidatus Limnocylindria bacterium
GGTCGTGGCGAAGAGGCACGTGTACAGCTGCCCATCGGCCGAGAGGCGGGCGCGCGAGCAGGCGCCGCAGAAGGGGCGCGAGACGGAGGCGATCACGCCGATCTCTCCCGCGCCATCGGTGTAGCGGTAGCGGGTGGCCACCTCGCCGGGCTTCGTGGGAGGCATCGGCTCCAGGGGAAACTCGCACGAGACCGTGGACAGGATCTCGTCCGCGGTGATGACGTCGTCCAGGCGCCAGCCGTTGGAGTGGCCGACGTCCATGTACTCGATGAAGCGCAGGATGCGCCCGGTCCCGCGGAAGCGGCGCGCCATCGGCAGGATGGCGTGCTCGTTCCAGCCGCGCTTCACCACCATGTTCAGCTTGATCGGTCCCAGGCCAGCGGCTTCAGCGGCGTCCAGCCCTTCCAGGACCGATGCCACCGGCACGCGCGCATCGTTCATCCGGGCGAACGTCTCGTCGTCGTCCGCGTCCAGGCTGATGGTCACCCGGTCCAGACCCGCCTCCTTCAGCGCGGCGGCGTGCTGCGGAAGGAGAACGCCGTTGGTGGTCAGCGTCAGGTCGTCCACGCCGTCGATCGCCGCCAGCTCGCGCACCAGCGAGGGCAGGTCGCGGCGGACGAGCGGCTCGCCGCCAGTGAGGCGCACCTTGCGCACCCCCAGCCCGGTGAAGAGCCGGACGAGGCGCGTGATCTCCTCGAAGGTGAGCAGCTCCGCGCGTGGCAGGAAGGCGTGGTCCGGCCCGAACACCGCGCGCGGCATGCAGTACACGCAGCGGAAGTTGCAGCGGTCGGTGACGCTGATGCGCAGGTCGTGCAGCGGCCGGCCAAGGGTGTCGCGCGACAACATGGGGAGTGGCTCGGGGATCACGGATGGATCGTGACAGCCGACGGCGTGGCTGCCAAATCGGTCAGCATGTGCCCCGATGAGCCTGCTCGACCAGCTCCGCACCATCGTCGGTGAGCAGCACGTCCTCACCGACGCAGATCTGCGGGCGGGCTACGAGCGGGATTGGACGGGCCGATGGCGTGGCGAGGCGCTCGCCGTGGTCCGTCCCGGCAGCGCCGAGGAGGTCAGCGCCGTGCTGCTGGCCTGCGCTGAGGCGGGGGCGGCGGTCATCCCGCAGGGCGGCAATACGGGCCTCGTGGGTGGCTCCGTGCCGCGGGCGTCGAGCGAACGGCCACAGATCGTCCTGGCCACCACGCGGATGCGCGACCTGGAACCGGTGGATGCCGCAGCCGGGGAGGTGACCGTCGGCGCCGGGGTGACGCTGGGTGCGTTGCAGGCGCACGCGCGCGCGACGGGCTTCGATTTCGGGGTCGACCTGGGGGCACGCGACAGCGCGACGATCGGGGGCATGGTCGCCACCAACGCCGGCGGCATGCAGGTGCTGCGCTATGGGCCGATGCGGAGCCAGCTCATCGGCCTGGAGGCGGTCCTGGCCGATGGCTCCATCGTGCGGCGGCTGCCCGGGCTGCTGAAGGACAACACCGGCTACCACCTGCCGTCGCTGCTGGCCGGCAGCGAGGGCACGCTGGCCGTCGTCACCCGCGTTCGGCTGCGGCTGCGGCCCCTGCGCCCGCGCCGGGCGAGTGCGCTGTGCGGGGTCGAGGACACGGCCGCGGCCGTTCGGCTGCTCGGCACGCTGCGGGAGCAGCTGCCAGATCTGCTGGCCGCCGAGCTGTTCTTCGAGGAGGGCATGGCGCTGGTCCTGGCGCATGCTCGCCTCGAGCGCCCGTTCGCAGAGCCGCATCCCGCGTACCTGCTGGTCGAGGTAGACGGAGCCGCCGACGCCACTCCCGAGCTGGCGGCTGCGCTGGGGGCCGCCGGTGAGGTGGTGCGCGACGCGGTGCTGGCCGCCGACCCGGCTGCCCGGGCCAGGCTGTGGCGCATCCGGGAGGGCCACACCGAGGCGGTGAACGCCGTGGCCATCCCGCACAAGCTGGACGTGGCCGTGCCGGTCACCCGCCTGGCGGCCTTCGTGGATGCGCTGGGCGAGGCTGTCCGGCGGGTTGCGCCGGACGCATCGGTCATCACCTACGGCCATATTGCCGATGGGAACATGCACGTCACCGTCCTGGGACCCGCACCCGAGGACGAGGCCGCGGACGACGCGGTGCTGCAGCTGACCATCGACCACGGCGGCACGATCAGCGCGGAGCATGGAGTCGGCGTGGCCAAGGTCGGCTGGCTGGAGCGAGATCGCGGCACGGCGGACGTGGCGGCCATGCGGGCCATCAAGCAGGCGCTGGACCCGGGAAAGCTGCTGAATCCCGGCGTGCTGCTGCGGGACTGATTTCATCCCCCGCCTAGGGCACGAAGATCAGCTTCAGCCCGGCGATCAGCAGCACCAGCGCGAGCGCACGTCGCACCCAGGGCGCCGGGAGGCGGCGACTGCCGAGCTCGGAGCCGATGGCGCCGCCCACCGCCACCGCCGCGAGCCAGACGGGGATCGCGCTCGGCACGTTGCCCACCGCGCCCAAGTTGCCGGCAAGGCCGGAGATCGAGTTGGCCAGGATGAAGATCGCCGACGTGCCGGCCGCGAAGCGCGTACCCGCCCAGCCGGCCGCGATCATCAGCGGCGTCAGGAAGATGCCGCCGCCCGTGCCGGTCAGGCCGGCCAGCAGGCCGATGACCGCGCCGCTCAGCACTCCCAGCACGACGGGCACCCGCGGCGGGAACTCTTCCCCGGCCTGCGACGCCGTCACGCCGAAGCGGAACGCGGCGAAGATCAGGGTGCCGCCGACCAGCGGTCGGTACACCTCTCCCGGCAGGCTTATGGCTCCGCCAACGAACGCCGCCGGGACGGAGCCGATGAGGAACGGCAGCGCGGCCAGCGGACGCACGAAGCCGGCACGCCCGAAGCGCAGGCTGACGATGGTGGCGACCAGGATGTTCAGCACCAGGGCGGTCGGCCGCATGACCTCGGGTCCCACGCTCAGCAGGGCCATGATCGCCAGGTAGGCCGATGCGCCGGCATGTCCGACCATGCCGTACAGCACGGCGGCCAGGAGGAAGAGGGCGGCGAGGAGGAGCACCTGGTCCATCGGCCGGCGATGCTAGCGGGCTAGGCTGTAGCCATGTTCGAGACCGATGCCGAGCTCGCCGAGCTCGACCGCCTCTTCGACGCGCACATGGCGCGCGCCAATCCGCACATGCGGGCCATCGTCACGCCGGAGCGACGGCTGACCGCCCGCCAGGTGGTGAACTACCTGCAGGGCACGAAGCACGTGGCCTTTGCCACGGTCACCTCGAAGGGCGAGCCACGCGTCTCACCGCTGGACGCGCTCTTCATCCACGGCCGCTTCACGGTGAGCACCGACGAGGTGGCCACGAAGATCCGCCATCTGCGCCGCAATCCCGCCTGCTCGGCGGTGCACATGGACGGCGATCGGATCGCTGTGGCGGTCAATGGGTCGGTGGAGTGGATCACGCGCGATCACCCCGACCACGACGAGATCCACCAGGCGTGGGTCCGCCAGTACGAGGGCGATCCCTACTCGTGGGGAAACGTGATTTTCTTTCGCATCCAGCCGGACACGATGTGGGCCTACGCCTTCCACCCGGAGGAGTTCCCCGAGTAGCCCGGAGGGGCCCCTAGCCGAGCTCCTTGTGCGCCTCGATGAAGAGCGTGCCCATGGCGCGCGCCACGGTCGGGAAGGCGTGGATCGTGTCGGCCAGTACGGAGAGCGGCGTCCGGAGCTTGACGGCCAGCACGGCCTCGTGAACGGTCTCGCTCACGCCGGGGCCGGCCAGGAAGGCGCCGACCAGCGTCTTCGCCGCGCGGTCGACCACGATGGTGACATGGCCCGCCGCCTCCGCGGTCTCGCCCTTGGCGGTCGTGGCCAGGTCGACGGTGTACTCCTTGGCGTCGATGCCGTGCTCGCGCGCCTGCTCCAGCAGCAGCCCGGTCGACGAGGTCTCCGGATCGGTGTAGGTGGCCCGCGGAATCGCCCGCAGGTCCGGCTTCTGCCGTGCGCCCAGCGCGTTGCGCGCCGCGATCTCGCCCTCGTAGTGCGCCATGTGGGTGTGCAGCTCGGGGCCTGCGGCGTCCCCGGCGATGTAGACGTTCGGTGCGGCCTGCAGGTACTCGTCGACCTTGGCGCGGCCATCCCGGACCTCGATGCCCACCGCCTCCAGGTTGAGCCGATCCCAGGGGATGTCCCGGCCGATGGTCATCAGCAGCGCGGCTCCCTCCACCGTGCTGCCGTCTGACAGCTCCACGACGTGGCGGCCACCGGCGCCCGCGTGCGCGCGCACCCCGGTGGCCTTCGCGTTGAGATGCAGCTTGACGCCGTCACGCTGCAGCGACTCGCCCAGCAGGGCGGAGCTGCGCGGGTGGTCGCGGTCGTTGAGCCGATCGCGTGGATGGACGATGGTCACCGGCACGCCGTAGCGCGCGTAGACCTGTCCCAGCTCGACGCCGCTCGGCCCGCCGCCCAGCACCACCACGCCGTCCGGCAGCTCGCGCAGCGAGGTGCCCTCGCGGTTCGTCCAGGGCCCTGATTCCGCCAGCCCGGGCAGCGACGGGATACGCGAGTGCGAGCCGACCGCCACGATCACGGAGCCCGCCTCCAGGCGACGCGGCTCCCCGGCATTGCCGTCGCGCACCTCGACGGTCAGCGGGTCGGCCGATACGAAGAGAGCCACGCCGCGGATCGGATCGGCGCCGGCCTTGCGCAGGGCCTCGACGTGGCTCGTGTCGTCCGGGTAGTCGCGGTCCTCGCGGTTGATCATGTAGTCGCGGAAGGCCGATGCCCTGGACCACGGGTAGTCGCCGCCGGCGTGGTGCACTGCCGCGGCGTGCAGCAGCGCCTTCGAGGGCATGCACTGCCAGAACGGGCAGCCACCGCCGAACAGGTCGCGCTCGATGATGGCCACGCTGGCCTTGTGCTCACGCGCCTCGTAGGCGGCGGCTTCGCCGGCGGCCCCGGCGCCGATCACGATCAGGTCGTAGCGGTCCATGCCCACAGGATAGGGATGGCGGCCGTCAGCCGCCGATGACCACCTCGCCGCCGACCATCACCATGCTCGGCGGCAGGCCGCCGAGCCGCAGCACGAACGCGCCCTCGTGGTCGGCCGCCCAGGCGACGATGTCGGCATCGGCCCCCGCCGCGATCCGTCCGCGCCGGCCTTCCAGACCCAGTGAGGCCGCTCCGCCGGCGGTGGCGGCCTCGACCGCCTCCAGGGCCGTCATGCCCAGCAGGGTGGCGCCCAGGCCGATGACCAGCGGCATCGCCCCCCACGTGCCGAAGGTGCCGGCGTTGGCGTCCGACGCCAGCGCCACCCGCGCCCCGGCGTCCAGCAGCTGGCGAGCGGGCGCCTGCCGGTCGCGCAGCACGAGCGCCGGTCCGGGCAGCAGGGTGGCGACCGTGCCTGACCGCGCCAGCCGCTCCACGCCGTCGGAGTCCAGCTGCTCCAGGTGGTCGGCGCTCACCGCGCCGATGCGGGTCGCCAGCTCGACGGCGCCGATGCTGGCCAGCTGGTCGGCGTGCAGCCGCGGCCGCAGACCGTGCTCGGTGGCGGCGCGCAGGATGCGCTCCGCATCGGCGACCCCGAAGAAGCCGCGGTCGCAGAACACGTCGCAGAACTCGGCCAGGCCGTCGGCAGCCACCGCCGGGATGGCTTCGTTCACCAGCGTGGCCACGTAGTCGCCGGCGTCTGGCGGGATGGCGTGGGCACCCAGGAAGGTCCGCATCACGCGGACCGGCACGCGCGCCACCACCTCGCCGATGATCCGCAGGTGCCGAACCTCCTCGGCGGTGGAGAGGCCGTAGCCCGACTTGCACTCGACGGTCGTGGTGCCAGCGGCCAACTGGGCGGACAGCCGTTCCTCGACCAGCGCGGCCAGCTCGACGTCCGTCGCGGCGCGGGTGGCGGCCACGGTGCGCAGGATGCCGCCGCCTGTGTACGCCTCGCCCGCAAGGCGCGCGGCCGCCTCGTCGGAGCGGTCGCCGGCGTAGACCGGATGTGTGTGCGCGTCGACCAGCCCGGGCGTGACGAGCGCCGCGCCCAGATCGAGCGTGGCGTCCGCCGCGGGTGCCTCGGAGCAGGCGCCGACCCACTCGATGGCGCCGTCCCGCACGACGATGGCCCACGGCAGCGGCCCCGCGTACGGTGCGGGAGTCAGCAGGCGGCCGCTGCCGGTGATGAGCCGCGTGGTGCCGTCCATGCGCGCCACGATACTTCCGCGGGGAACGCTCAGCGGCTGCACGGTGTACTGATCACGCGGGTGGAGGGCCGTCCACTGACCGAATCCGAGCTGATGGAGCAGGCGAGGCGCGGAGACGTCGCCGCCTACGAGGAGCTGGTGCGACGCTATGAGCAGCAGGCCTACCGTGCTGCCTACCTGGTGTGCGGCGACGCCGACGAGGCGCGAGATGCTGCGCAGGAGGGCTTCGTGCGCGCCTGGCGTGCGCTGTCGCGCTTCCGTGCCGGCGCCGAGCCGAAGCCGTGGCTCATGCGCATCGTGGTCAACGCGGCGCGGAACCGGCGGCGCGGCAGCGGCCGCCGCACGAACCTCGCCCTGCGGATCGCACAGGATCGCCCCTCGGACGGTGCGGCCCCATCGCCCGAGGCGGCGGTCCTGGCCGGTGAGCGGCGCGAGGCGCTGCTGGCGGCCATGAACCGGCTGCGCGAGGAGGACCGGCTGGTGCTCGCCATGCGCTGGTTCGTCGAGCTGGGCGAGGCCGACATGGCGGAGGCGCTGGGCATCCCGCGCGGCACCGTGAAGTCGCGCCTGTCGCGGGCCATGGACAGGCTGCGCGCCGAGCTGCAGGGGATGGAGCGCTCATGAGCGGCATGGACGATCGCGAGCTGGAGCGCCAGCTGCGGCTGCTGGGCGCGGCCATCGACTGGCCGCCGACGCCCGAGGTGGCCGAGGACGTGGCCGCCCGCATCGGTGAGGACGCCCCCCGCGGCTGGAGGCTGTGGGGACCGGCACGCCGTGGCCTGGCGATGGGGATGCTGACCGCGGTGCTGCTGGTCGGCACGGTGGGAGGCATCGGCTTTGCGCTGGGCGGCCTGCAGATCATCTTCAGCGATCGGCCGCCGGGCACCCCGCTGGCACCGGAGGTCGTCCTGCAACGCGGCTTCGGGGACCCGGTCAGCGTCGACGAGGCACGCAGCGCGCTGGGTGGCACGCTGCTGGTGCCGTCCGATCCGGCGCTGGGGCGGCCGGATCACGTGTTCTTCCAGAAGAAGACCCGCGCCGCGACGCTGGCGTGGGGGAGCCGAGATGGACTGCCGGCCGATCGCAAGACCGGCCTGTCGGTGGTGGTCACCGAGTTCAGCGGCGACATCGGCCCCAGCACCTTCATCAAGGTCATCGATGAGGGCGCCCTCATCCAGCGCACGGCCATCGGCACCACCAGCGCCTTCTGGATCGAGGGCGGGCAGCATTTCTTCTTCTTCCAGGACGCGGACGGGAAGCCGCTCGAGACGACGCTGCGCCTGGTGGGCAACACGCTGATCTGGGAGCGCGACGGGCTGACCCTGCGTATCGAGGGCGCGCCGAGCCTGGAGGTGGCGCTGCGCATCGCCGCGTCGATGGGACCCGGCTGAGAGGCTACCCCGCGGGCGCGTTGCGGCGCCGCAGGGTGGCCAGCAGCAGCCCGCCGAGGATGCAGGCCCCGCCGGCCAGCTGGATGGCCGTCGGCGTCTCGCCCACCAGCAGCATGGCCAGAACCACCGAGCTGACCGGCTGGATGGTGAGCACCACGCTGCTGAGCGCGGCCGGCAGTCGCGGCAGCGAGACGCTGATCAGCAGCCAGCCCACGAACTGCGAGGTGAAGGCGAGCAGGAACAGGTACACGTGCGACGGCCAGGCGGGCACAAGGTCCACCTCTCCCAGTGGAAGGCCGATGAGCAGGGAGAAGATCGCCCCGGACAGCGTGGCGTCGAACAGCGGTCCGGCTGGGCGCCGCTGGTCGGCATTGCCCTGGCGCAGCACGAGCAGGAACCCTGCGTACGACAGCCCGGTGACCAGCCCGGTCACCACGCCCAGCTGCGGGTTCTCGCCGTAGGCGCCGGAGCCGATGACCCCCGAGATGAGCACGACGCCGATGAGCACCAGCGGCACGGCGGCCAGCGTGCGCGGGGCCAGCCGCTCATTCAACAGCAGCCAGGCCAGCAGGGCGACGAACACCACCTGGGTGTTGCCCAGCACGGTGGCAAGCCCGGCGCCGACCAGCGCGATGGTGTGGTGGAACATCTCCAGGTCGATGGCGAAGAAGATGCCGGCCAGCCAGGCGAGCAGCACCTGCGAGCGCGGCCGCGGACCGAAGGCCCGCCGCTCGGCGATGGCGAGGGCCAGCAGGAAGGGCAGCGCGTAGGCACAGCGGAAGATGGCCGCCGTGGCCGGCGGCACGTCGGCGGCCTTGACCAGGATGGCGCTGAAGGCGATGACGCCGGCGCCCAGGACGGCGGCCGCCACCGGCCGGTGGCCCAGCAGCGCGAGGCCGGGCGTCCGGCTGGCATGGGGAGTCACGGGCGGCAAGGGTAGCGAAAACCCTTGCCGTGGCCGCCGCCGGTGGCGACACTGGGTCTGTGGCAGAGCTTCCGTCCGGAACCGTCACGTTCCTGTTCACCGACATCGAGGGGTCCACGCGCCTTGCCCAGTCCCTGGCCGCCGCCTGGCCGCCGGTCCTGGCCCGGCACGAGGTGCTGCTGCGCTCGGCCGTGGATGCCCAGGGCGGCTCGGTCTTCGGCACCGAGGGCGACGCGGTGTTCGCCGTCTTCCCCAGTGCGCCGCGCGCGGTGGCGGCTGCGGCCAGCGCCCAGCGGGCGCTGCATGCCGAGGCGTGGCCGGAAGGGGCGAACGTCCGCGTGCGGATGGGCATTCACAGCGGCGAAGGCACCGTGACGGGCGACACCTACGTGGGCATCGACCTGCACCGCGTGGCGCGCATCGCGAATGCCGGCCACGGCGGGCAGGTGCTGCTCTCCGAGGCGGCCCGGCTGCTGACCGAGCCCTCGCTGGAGGGCGGCGTGCAGCTCCGCGAGCTGGGCGAGTTCCGGCTCAAGGACCTGTCGCGGCCGGAGCGCATCTCGGCGCTGCTCATCGATGGGCTGCCGCAGGAGTTCCCGCCGCTGCGCACGCTGGATGCCGTCCCCAACAACCTGCCGCCGCAGCTGACCAGCTTCCTCGGCCGGCAGCGCGAGCTTGATGAGGCATCGGCGCTGCTCGAGTCCGCACGGCTGCTGACCCTCACCGGGCCGGGCGGCACCGGCAAGACGCGCCTGGCGCTGCAGCTCGCCGCCGACGCCACCGAGCGCTTCCGCGACGGCGTGTATTTCGTCCCGCTGGGCCCCATCGGCGAGCCGCGGCTGGTCCTGCCGACGATCGCCCAGGCACTCGGCATGCCGGACCCCGGCGGCGGGGCGCGCGACCGCCTGGCCGACCAGCTGGCCGGCAAGCAGGTGCTGCTGGTGCTGGACAACCTCGAGCAGGTGCTGGACGCGGCGCAGGACGTGGGCGAGCTGCTGGCGCGGCTGCCGGAGATGCGGGTGCTGGCCACCAGCCGCTCGCCGCTGCGCGTCTATGGCGAGCAGGAGTACCCGGTTCCGCCGCTGGAGGTGCCCGCCGGTGACGGCTCCGCGGATCCCGAGGCGCTCTCGCACTACGCCTCGGTGGCGCTCTTCGTCGAGCGGGCAATGGCCGTCCGTCCGGACTTCGGCGTGGACGCCTCGAACGCGCCGGCCATTGCGCAGATCTGCATCACCCTGGACGGACTGCCGCTGGCCATCGAGCTGGCGGCAGCCCGGGTCCGCGTGCTGACCCCGCAGGCCATCCTGTCGCGCCTGGGGGACCGCCTCAGCATCCTGGCCGGCGGGGCCAGCAACCTGCCGGAGCGGCAGCAGACCCTGCGCGGGGCCATCGACTGGAGCTACGAGCTCCTGGACGAAGCCGATCGCACCGCGTTCGCCCGGATGGCGGTGTTCGCCGGCGGCGCCGACCTGTCCTCTGTGGAAGCCGTGCTGCTTCCCGATTGGCCCGGCACGGCCGGCCGGCCTCCGGACGCACTGGACGCGGTCACCTCCCTGCTCGACAAGAGCCTGCTGCGCCAGGTGGGCGCCACCGAAGCCGAGCCCCGCTTCCACATGCTGGGCACCATCCGGGCCTACGCCCTCGAGCGGCTGGCGGAGGCCGATCCCGAGCACGCCGTCCGGCGCCGCCACGCCGAGCACTACCTGGCGCTCGCCACCGAGCTGGCGGCGACGGTCTTCGGGGGCGACCAGCGCGTCGTGCTGGACACCTTCGAGCGCGAGCACGACAACCTGCGCGCTGCCATGGACTTCGCGATCGACGTCGCCGACGGCAGCATGGCCATGCGGCTGCTGAGCGCCACCTGGCGCTTCTGGCAGATGCGCGGCTATCTCCCGGAGGCCCGCGAGCGCGCGAACCGCGTCCTGGCGCTCGACGGCCCGCCGCAGGATCGGCTTCACGCGCTCGACGCCATCGGGGGCATCGCCTACTGGCAGGGCGACATCGAGGAGGCCCGCGCCTTCTACGCCAGGCAGGGCGAGCTGGCCGAGCAGCTGGGCGACGAGCGGCAGCTGGCCGAGGCGCGTTACAACGAGTCGTTCACCTTCTCGCTGCAGCCGGGGGACATGACGCACGCCCAGGAGCTGGCCAACGACGCGCTGGTGCGCTTCCGCAAGCTGGGCGACCGGGCCGGCGAGGGCAAGGCGCTGTGGGGCGTCGTGAACTCCTACGTCTTTGCGGAGGACCAGGGGCCGGCGCGCGAGCTGATCGACGAGGCCATCGCCATCTCCCGCGAGCTGGGCGATCGCTTCCAGCTGGGCTGGGGCCTGTTCACGCGCGGCCTGATCTACACCAAGCTGAACGATCCGGCGGAGGCGCGGCCGTCGTACGAGGAGGCGCTGATGACGTTCCGCGAGACGGAGGACGTCACCGGCTACGCGCTGGTGCTGGACGGGATTGCCGCGCTCGACTGGCAGCTGGGCGACAAGGACCGCGCGATGAAGATCAGCGGCGCGGCCACCGCCATCCACGACGTGCGCGGCATCGGGCTGGCGGAGATCAACCGCGAAGCGTCGCAGTTCTTCCCGGAGGACCTGCTCTCGCAGGCTCCCTTCGCCGCCGCCTT
>DASSNI010000159.1:0-3473 GCA_035701385.1 Candidatus Limnocylindria bacterium
TGGGGATCCAGGAAGCAGAACAGGCGCTGCCGCTGATAGCCGTGCAGGAACGTCTCGATGGCGATCGGCGCGGCCGCGATGGCGCCGCCGGTGAGGAGCCCGAGCCAGCCGATGCTGGCACCGCTCATGAACAGCATGCCGGCCAGGATCGCGACGAAGACGAGGGCCGTGCCGAGGTCCGGCTGCAGGAAGACCAGCCCGGTGGGGATCGCCATCAGCAGACCGGCGCCGACGATTGTCGAGAGGCGGCCGACCTTCTCGCGGCGCGAGGTCAGGAAGCTCGCCAGCACCACGATCATGAGGACCTTGCAGACCTCGCTGAACTGGAAGTCGAGCCCGGCCACGGTGACCGACATCTGCGCGCCGAAGAGGGTTGTGCCGACCGCCATGGTGATGGCCAGCAGTGCGATCACCAGCAGGTAGATCGGCACGGTGAAGGTGGAGAGCCAGTGGTAGTCGATGCTCGCCACGACGAAGAAGATGGTCAGCCCGATGCCGGTCCACATCAGCGTCTTGACCGTCTGGCTCAGGGACGAGGCCGAGCCGCTCTCGCCATACGTCACCGAATAGCCCATCACCAGGCCCAGGCCAATGAGCAGCAGGACGTACAGCAGCAGCTGCCAGTCGAAGAAGCGCCATCGGTTGGCACTGACGCCCTGGCCGATGGTCGAGCTGAGCCCGCTCACGAGCCTGCCACCGCGGACATCGTCAGTTCTGCGTCCGCGCCACGAGCGCGAAGGTCTTCGGGTCGAGCCGCAGATCCTGGTCGAGGTGGTAGTACTTCTGCAGGAAATACTTCACCACCTCGGTCGAGACGTTGCCCGGCACGGTGGCGGAGTAGCTGAAGGTCACGACCGCCAGCTTCGCGTCCGTGGCGCCCGCCTTCGATGGCACGTAGGCCACGAACCAGGAGTGGAAGGGCAGGGTCTTGTTCTTGGTCACCTCGCCGAACTCGGCGGTGCCGGTCTTGCCCGACAGGGCGCCCGGTACTTTCAGGTCGCGGATGTTGTAGGCGTGGCCGGACGAGACCACCTCGCGCGCTCCGAGGCGCATCACCCGCTGGTCGGCCGCGCTGGCGGTGAGCGTGTGCAGCACCTGCGGCTCGTACGCCTTGATCAGCTTCCCGGACGCGTCGGCCTCGCCATGGACCACTGTCGGCCGCATCAGCTTCCCGCCGTTGGCCAGGGCCGCGTAGGCGTTCAGCAGCTGGAGCGGGGTGACCGCCACCACGTTCTGACCGATGCCGGCCTGCGCCAGCTCGCCGGTGAACAGGTTGGGCCGGCCCTGCTTGCGCGCCCACTCCGTACTGGCCACGATGCCGTCCGCCTCACCGGGCAGCCGGATCCCGGTCGGCTGGCCGAAGCCGAGCTCGGCGGCGGCATCGCCCAGGCGGTCGACGCCCAGCTTCACGGCCATCTGGTAGAAGAACGTGTCGGAGCTCTTCGCATAGGCGTCGGTCATGTCCAGCGGCCCGAAGCCGGCGCGATTCCAGTCGAAGAGGCACTGTCCCTTGGGCGCGCCCGGGATCTGGTAGCAACCGTACGTCGGCCACCGCTGCGTCGCCGTGGTGACGTTGCTCTCCAGCGCACCGAGGCCGGTCACCAGCTTGAAGGTCGAGCCCGGCGGGTAGGTATCGGCAATGGCGTGGTTGCGCAGCGGCTTGCCCGGCTGGGTGAGATAGGCCTGGTAGTCCTTGGCACTGATGCCCTGGGCGAACTTGTTGTTGTCGTAGGCGGGCAGCGAGGCCATGGCCAGGATCTCGCCGGTCTGTGGATTCATGACGATGGTGACGCCCTCCTGGACGCCGACCGCCTTCATGCCCCATTGCAGCGCATCGGTCGCCATGCGCTGCGTCTCCGCGTCGATGCTCAGCATGAGGTTGGTGCCCGGCGTCGGCTGACGGGTCGTCTCGATGACCTTCGTGGTGCGGCCGGCGGCGTCGCGCTCGACGAGCTGGCTGCCATACGTCCCGCGCAGCGCGTCCTCGTAGCTGGCCTCGATGCCGTCGCGACCGATCGGGTCGTCGGGTAAGTAGCCATCGTCCGCCAGGTCGGCCAGCTCGCTCTTCGAGATCGGCCCGGTGTAGCCGATGACATGCGAGAGCAGCGATCCATTGACCGCGCCCTTGTCGTCGAGGTACTGGCGCATCGGGTCGACGCGCACGACCACTCCCGGCAGGTCCGCCGCCCGCTCCGCGACGATGAGCGCCGCTTCGCGCGACACGTGGGTCAGCGGCACCGGGTCGTAGACCGATCCCTTGTAGGCGCCCAGCCGCGACTGCAGGTCGCCGACGTCCGCACCAATGAGTCCGGCGAGTCGCGCCAGCACGATGGGGCGCATCTCGTCGGGGAGGTCGGCCGGCCGCAGGCTGACCAGCCACGAGGGCACGTTGACCACCAGGGGGCGCCCGGCGGCGTCAAAGACCAGGCCGCGCGGCGCGGGGATCGGCACCTCCGCCGTGCGGGTCGCGGCGGCGCGTCGCGCGTACAGGTCGCCGTTGACGACCTGCAGCTGGAAGAGGCGGCCGCCGAGCAGCATGAAGAGCAGCACGGCGGCGACGCCAAACGCAATGAACCGCGCTCGCGAGCGGGGCAGGTCGAGGCGGCCCTCGTTCAGATCGGCCATCTCACCACGAGGCAGGCTCCAGCAGGCCGATGCGCGTGGCGATCAGCCTGGCCGGGTAGAGCAGGACGCCCACGATCGCGGCGTTGAGTGCCGCGGCGGGCAGGATCAGGTCCAGCGGCACACCGCCGGTCAGCGGGTCGCCCACGAGGCGGGCGACGGTCAGGGCCACCAGGTCGGCCGTGACGCTCGCCGCGAACGCGGCGACCACCGGCGCGACCCATATCAGCCGGCCGATCAGGCGCTGCGTTCCTCCCGTCACGGCTGCCACGGCAAGGAGGGCGAGCGGGATGCTTCCCAGGGGCTCGGGGATCATCAGGTTGGCCACCACGCCGGCCACGAACGCCCACAGGATGCCGGCCTCGAAGCCATAGACGCAGGTCACCAGGACCACCGCCGCGAGCGCGAGGTTCGGACGGACGCCGGCGATGACCACGACCGGTGCGAGGCCGGCGTGCACGATGCCGATGAGCACCGCCAGGAGCGCGCTGGTGTAGCTGATCGAGCTTCCCCTCAAGGACTTGCGGCGGTGCTGCGCGCCGCCAATGGATGATCGGGCGGGCAGGCCCGAGTATAGCCGCGGCACAACGCCCGACCGACGTGTGCACTCGTTCAGATGCGCACCCTGAGGTTCGATGTGCCACGTGAAACATCGGCCGAAGATCGCCCGGTTTTGATTGGGCCTGATAAGCGGCTGGTAAGCGGCCGATACGCGCAAAACTGGTACAATGCAGGCCCCATCTGAACTCGCAGCGGAGCGCCCGTGGTCAGGGTTACGGCCTGCACAAACCAGAAGGGCGGCGTCGGCAAGACGACGACCGTGGTCAATCTGGCAGCCTATCTCGCACTCT
>DASSNI010000160.1:0-3423 GCA_035701385.1 Candidatus Limnocylindria bacterium
GGTCGAGGCAGCCGCGATCAGCAGGGATCGCGCGTCCGTGCGGCTGGCGCGTCGCGCGGCCGGCGGCGCCAGGGACCGCGGGGTCGCGTCAGGCGGAGTCGCGTCAGGCGGGGTCGCGTCGGGCGCGGCGGAACCGCCGGCGCCCTGGTCCTGCGGCCCGCTCACCGGCGGGTGGCTACTCGGAGATGAAGGGCAGGTCGACGATGTCGGACAGCCACTCCGCCGCGATGGAGTCCAGCTCGCCGTTCTCACCCATCGTTAGCAGGGCCTGATCCACGCAGTCGGTCAGCGGGCTGTCCTTGTCCAGCACGAAGCTGAAGTGCTCTTGCTCGCCCGGATCCGATGGCAGCTGGCCCACCAGCACGCCGTCCTCCATCTCGACGTTGACGATGTAGTAGGCCGTCGCCGCGTCGAACACCACGCCATCGACCTGTCCGGCTTCGAGCCCGCTCTTGGCACCGGTGTTGTCGTCGTAGACGCGCGGCTCCTGGCTGGGCTGGATCTTGTCGGTGATGTACGTCAGGCTGGTGGTGTTGCCGGCGGCGCCGAGCTTCGCCTGCGCCACGTCCTCGAGGCTGGTCGCGTTGGCCAGCGGCGAATCGGCGGTGGTGACCAGCGCCTGGTTGCTGAAGAAGTAGCCCTCGCTCAGGTCGACCGCCTGGGTGCGCTCCTCGGTGAACGACACCTGCGCCAGGTACACATCGAAGTCCTTTGGTCCCGGCGCGATGGAGTTGTTGAACGGCACGGCGATCCACTCGACCTGGTCCTGGCTGAAGCCGAGCTCCTCCGCCAGCGCGTACGCAATGGCGCTCTCGAAGCCGCGTCCGTTGTACGGATTGCCGACGCCGTCGCTCCACGGGTCGGGCACGTCCTCTCCGTCCTCGGGCTCCGAGAAGTACGGCGGGAAGGCGGGGTTGTCGGTCCCGACGGTGAAGGTGCCAGCCGTCTTCGTCT
Source organism: Candidatus Limnocylindria bacterium (assembly GCA_035701385.1). Lineage (GTDB taxonomy): Bacteria > Chloroflexota > Limnocylindria > QHBO01 > QHBO01 > DASSCW01. The sequence continues at coordinate 955 of DASSNI010000160.1, forward strand.
GCAGCGACTCCGGCGTGCAGGCGGCGGCCTCGCTCTCCGAAGCCGATGGCGTGGTCGCACTCGATTGGCTGGCGCTTGCGCTCGCCGATGTCGACGCCGCCGGCGTGCAGGCCATCATCAGCAGGGCGAACGCGGAGAGGGCAGTCAGGCTGGCGGCTCGCGTCGAGGTGCGCATGGTGTGAGAGCTCCTGGAGCAGTTCCGATGGAAGAGGCGTGAGTGTAGCGCAGCATCGTGCACAAGCCGATCCGGCCCGATACTTCCGTGCAGGAGGACGAACCGATGCTCAGCGAGGCCCTGCTGGTGACCACCATCGCCGTCGATGACCTGGAGGCCGCGCGGCGCTTCTACGGCGAGCAGCTGGGGCTGCCGCTCCTGGACGAGACGCCGTTCGCCCTGCGGTTCGGCGCCGGCCATGGCTCGCAGGTGTCGGTGCGGCGCGGGCAGCCGGACATCGGCCAGACGTCCGGACACTTCGAGGTGGCCGACCTCGACGCCGAGATGGCCGCGCTGCGCGAGCGGGGAGTGACCTTCGAGGAGTACGAGCAGCCGAAGACGGAGAACGGCGTGGCGCAGATCGGCCCTGCCCGTGGCGCGTGGATGAAGGATCCGTCCGGGAACGTGCTCGGCCTGCGCGAAGGTCCTGTGCTCGACCGCTAGCCACCGGAGCTGCCCTGGTTCTCACCTGGAGATTCACCGGCCCAACGAACGCCCGGATTGGGGGCTTTCCCGGCCGTTCTTCTCGCCCGGCGAGAACCTGGGCAGTGAAACGCCCGAATCCCGGCGATTTCGGGCCCGATACGCCCGCTGCCTGGTCCGGTGACTCACCACGAGAGAGAAACACAAGGAGCGCCGCTCTCACGACGCTCCTTGGCGCTCAGGGTAGGGACGCAGGCCTACATGAGGCCGACGACGTGGCCCTCCGGATCGGCGAACAGGGCGATGGTCGTCTCCGGCGCCACCTCGGTGAGCGGCATCAGGACACGGCCGCCGGCAGCCTCGACGCGCTCCAGCGTGCCCTGCGGGTCCTCCGCGTCGACGTAGAAGGTGACGTGGCCGGCCCCACCATCGGACGCGGCGCCGATGCCGGCACTCAGCTCGTCCTGTCGCAGCATGCCGTAGCCGCCGGGATTGTTGGTGTCCAGGCTCCAGCCGAACACGTCGCTGTAGAACTTCTGCAGCGCCGCCCCGTCCTTGCCCACGACCTCGACGTGGATGATCTTGTTGCCCATTGCAGCGTCCTCCGCCTGTCGGTTCCATGCGCCCATCGGCGCGTATCACATGGGTGACGACCGGGCACAGCCGGAATCGACATCGCGCGACGGACGATGGCTAGCCGATCCTCAGCAGCTCTTCCGGTCGCATCGAGTACCGCGGATCGGCAGCAGCCTCGCGCCAGGCCTCCAGGGCCGATGCGGACGAGTCGACGCGCCAGTCGGCGTGCTCGCGCTTGTTCTCGTGGAACCACACCACGGCGCGGACCATGTCGTGGGCGGGGATGGCACGCAGCAGTGCGTCGCGCATCCACGCCGCCTTGTCGCCGCCCCGGGCAGCGCACCCGATCTCGGCCAGCATCACGGGAAGCTGCGGCGCCAGCGAGCGGACGGCCGCCAGGCTGTCGACGAACAGCTCATCGAAGCCGGCCCACAGGTTGCGCCAGCCCTGGCGGCCCCAGTTGTAGCCGTCCAGGCCGATCCAGTCGACGGTGTCGAGCGGCGGCAGGTAGGCCTCCAGCGGCGTGGCGTTGGGGCCGTCCACGTACGGGCTCCACACCCACCGCAAGTTGGTCGCGCCGGCCGCCAGGAAGCGCTCGTGGACCCGCTGCCAGGCGGTTAGGAACGGCTCCGGCGGCCCGAACCACGGGATCTGGGACAGGTTCATCTCGTGCGCGAAGCGGAGCAGGATCGGCCGCCCGTCGGCGGCCACGCTCCCGGCGGCAGCCGTTACCCAGGCGTCCCACTCGCCGCGCACCACGGCGTCCAGGACAGGTCCGGGCTCCCAGCTGACCATCGGCATGGCGCCGATGGCGGCCGCGGCATCAACCGCCGCGAAGTCGAACGGGCGACCGGGCTGCCAGCGCTGGAAGGAGTGGGCGATCGCCGGCGGCCTGCCTGAGAGCTCGCTGAAGTGCTCCATGGCCGCCGGGTCGACCGGGAAGCCGGACACCCAAGCGCCCAGCGCGATGCGTCCCCCCTCCGTGAACCGTTGCCCTTCCACGGTTGTACCTGCCACGAATGAGACGGACCTTAGCGCTGCTGACCGGGGCAAGCCTGCTGGCCGGATGTGCCGGCGCAGCGCCGAGCACCAGCGTGACGGCGACCACGCCGCCCCTGAACGAAGTGGCGGTGGGGCAGCTTGCGCCCGGCCGCTACACGTACTCCGGAATGACACCTCGCATCGAGGTGAGCGTGCCGGAGGGATGGCAGACCGTCCATCTGTCGCCGGAGTTCTTCGATGTGGCGCGGGAGCGG
>DASSNI010000161.1:0-6451 GCA_035701385.1 Candidatus Limnocylindria bacterium
CATGTGACGTGCTGGGCATGCGGTTTATCGATTGCCCAAGGAATCGGTCAGCTTGGAGATGCGCCTCGCGACGGGAGGATCGCCAGCCGCTCGCCCCGCACCTCCGCCAGGCGGGCGACGATGGCCGCCCAGTCGAACGACTCGGTGACCTCCGAGGCCCGCACGTTGATCAGCCGATCGGCGGCGAGGTAGGTCGGCAGGATGCGGTCCAGGATCGCCTCGATGGCGTCGCGGAACTCATCGTTGGTGGAGCGCACGCCGTCCGGCAGCAGCTCAACGTCCGGCAGCAGGCGGACGAACAGGTCGTAGGTCTGCGCCCAGCGCCGGATGAGCGGCTCCACCGCGAACGGATCGGCCCCATCGGTCACGCGCAGGTAATACGCGAAGTTGTCGACCACGGACCGATCGGTGACGAGCACCTCGGCACGCATCCGCAGCTCCAGCTCCTGCTGCACCTGGGCCATCAGCACCCACAGCTGCGCCTCGGCGGTGGCCCCCTCATTCATGCCCAGCGGGTTGAAGCGGATGACCTCGCGACCGACCTCCACGCTCAGTCCGGCACGGCCCGCGGCGCTGGCAAAGGCGTGCACCGCGTTCGACTTGCGCACCGAGTGCGAGCCGATGAAGGCGATCTTGGCGTGCCCCTTCCAGCCTGCCACCCGGCCATTGTGGCGGACGCATGGACCGGCTGCGGTAGGCTGTCGGCTATGGACGACCCCACCCAGCCCGCCCGCCGCCCGGATCCTGACCCGGGCACCGAACCGGAGATGCCCGCGGTGGAGGCGGATCAGCCTGTCGCGCCCCAGGCGGTGGTCGCAGGGCCGGTGGCAGCGCCGTACGCGGCAGCCCCGGTGACGGTCGTTGGTCCTCTGCCGGGATCGGTGATCGGCGCCGCCATCGTGCTGCTGGTGATGGGCGTGCTGTCGGTGCTGTTCGCCGCCGTGCTGTTGCTGTCGGTGGCGACCTACGGGCAGCTGCCCGACTCGAACTTCGGCGACCTGACCCCTGACCAGGCGGCGCAGGCCCGCAACCTGGGACGCGCGTTCATCACCGGCTTCGCGGTGGTGGCCGGCGTGGTGGCGCTGGGCCACCTCGCGTCGGGCATCGGCATCCTGCGCCGCGCGGGCTGGGGACGGCTGTTCGGCATGATCTTCGCCGGGCTCGGTCTGCTGTTCACCGGCCTGCTGGCGCTCGGCGCCCTGGTGCTGATGACCGCGCAGCTGCCGGCGGCGACCATCACCGAGTCGGGCATGACGCCCGAGCAGTTCGCGCAGTTCACGCGGCTGGCGGGCGGCATCGGCGCCGGGATGTTCGGCGTCATGGCGCTGGCTTACCTGTTCACGCTGATCGCCCTGATCCGCAACGGCCGCGCCTTCGACTGAGCCCGATAGCCTGCGGTTTGGCATCGGCCATGGCAGCTCAGATCCCCGGAGTGGTCGGTGTATCGTATCGGTCCCTAATCGACCATGGACCGGAGGCCGAGCAGCATGCCGCGAACCATCCGTGCCGCCCTGCTCCAGGCGGAGTGGACCGGCGACAAGGAGACGATGATCGAGAAGCACGAGAAGTACGCGCGCGAGGCCGCGAAGCAGGGCGCACAGGTCATGTGCTTCCAGGAGCTCTTCTACGGCCCGTACTTCTGCCAGGTCCAGGACCCGCAGTACTTCAGCTACACCGAGCACATCCCCGACGGCCCGACCACCAAGCGCATGCAGGAGCTCGCCAAGGAGACGGGCATGGTGCTGGTGGTGCCGATGTACGAGGAGGATGAGCACACCACCGGCATCTACTACAACACCGCCGCGGTGATCGATGCCGATGGCACCTACCTGGGCAAGTACCGCAAGACGCACATCCCCCACGTCAAGGGCTTCTGGGAGAAGTTCTACTTCCGCCCTGGCAACATGGGCTACCCGGTGTTCGACACGGCCGTCGGGAAGGTCGGCGTCTACATCTGCTATGACCGGCACTTCCCCGAGGGCGCGCGGGCCCTGGGCCTGAACGGCGCGGAGCTGGTGTTCATCCCGTCGGCCACGTCTCGTGGCCTCTCGGAGTACCTCTGGCGCGTCGAGCAGGTCTCGCATGCCCTGGCGAACGGCTACTACGTGGGGACCATCAACCGCGTGGGTGTCGAGCCGCTGGGCGATGACGACTTCTACGGCCAGTCCTACTTCGTGGACCCGCGCGGCCAGTTCGTGGGGGACGTCGGCGATGCGCACGACGAGGAGCTGCTGGTCCGCGACCTCGACATGGACAAGATCACCGAGGTTCGGCAGCTGTGGCAGTTCTATCGCGACCGCCGACCGGACGCCTACGACGACCTCGTCCGCCCCTAATCTGCCAGGGGTGCGGCGACTCATCCGGGGTGCGCTGCAGATTGGTGTGGTCATCGTCCTGACCGCCGTCGGAGCGGCAGCCGGAGCCTACGTCGCCGTGTGGATTGCCGGGTTGTTCGATCGAACAGAGTCGGGCTGGGTCTGGATGTTCCTTTTCGCGCTGCCGGTCGGGCTGGCAGTGGGCGGATTGATCGGGCTCGCTGCGTCGCTCTGGCTCGCGGGGAGGGGCGGCCGTGCCGCACGTCCCTAGAGCGGTCCGAGTGCGGCGGTCCATGCTTAGCAAACTCATTGAGCGGAATCACCCTCTCACGTGCAAAACCGCGCGCCCAGTGCGCTCGCGCGGACAGATTTGTATTCCTACAGGGAGATCTGCAGGGTGCGGCCACGGCAACGGCCGAAAATCACGCAGTAATGCCGGGATAAGCCCCGATGTCTTCAATGGGCGTGAAATGTCGCCGCGCCGGATATCCGCTCAGACGCCGCCGGCTGTGGATGCGGGGTTGCGCCGGCTGTGGGCGAGCCTGGGAGCCAGCATTCGCGAAGCGCGACGCGAGCGCAGGTGGTCCGTGGTCGACCTTGCCGCCAGGGCGGGCATCTCCGCCGGCCTGGTGTACCGGATCGAGGCTGGGCTGCCCGCATCGAGCGGCGCGGCGGTCCGACTCTGCGTGGCGCTTGGCCTGCGACTCGAGTTCGCGGTAGCGGACGGGCGCGGCGGCAGGTCGTCGGAAGTGCTGCACGTCGTGCGGCTGAGAACGGAGACGTTCCGCGCGCTATGCCCGGAATCGCCAGCCGCGTTCGCTGGCTGGTGGGCGGGCAGTCCGCCAACGGCTGGAACATCATCGGCCTTCATCCTCTTCGACCCCTTGCGAGCGGCCGCCAGCGCCCCTACATCGGCCTCGAGGCCACGGCCGTGGCGCGCCCGCGACTCAGGGGCTACGCAGATGCGGTCAGCCGCCTCGCGCAGGCGGGATAACATCAGCCGCTCACCCGACGAGCGGAGGCGTCCCAACCGATGGACTTCGGGTTCACCCTCAAGCCCGAGAACGACCTCAAGCGCACCGTCGCGCTGACGCAGCGTGCGGAAGCGAACGGCTTCACCTACGGCTGGCTGTTCGACAGCCACGTCCTGTGGCGCGAGGCGTACGTCCTGCTGACCCTGATGGGCGGCGCATCGCAGCGCATGCGGCTCGGCACCTGCGTCACCAACCCGGCGACCCGCGAGCCCAGCGTCACCGCCTCGGGGCTGGCGACGCTCAACGAGCTGACCGAAGGACGCATGGACCTGGGCATCGGCCGCGGCGACAGCGCACGACGCGTGCTGGGCAAGCCGCCGACCACCATGAAGACCCTGGAAGAGGCCATCGGTGTCATCCGCGACCTGGTCGAGGGCCGCGCGGTCACCTACGAGGGCACCGAGCTGCAGCTGCCCTGGACCGGCAGCTGGGCGCTGCCGGTGTGGGTTGCCGGCTATGGGCCGATGGCCATCGCCATGACCGGTCGGGTGGCCGATGGCCTCATCCTGCAGCTCGCCGATCCCGATCTCATCCGCTGGTTCGTGTCGCAGCTGCGCGAAGCGGAGGCGGCCGCCGGACGGGAGCCCGGCAGCGTGCGGGTGCAGGCCGCCGCGCCGGCGCACGTGGCCTCGCGCGAGGTCGGCCGTGATCGGACCCGATGGTTCCCGGCCCTCGTCAGCAACCACGTCGTGGACCTGGTCAACAAGTACCCGCGTGAGCAGCTGCCCGAGGCGCTGACCGGGTACATAACCGACCGCGAGGGCTACGACTACCACCACCACGCCGAGGTCGGCTCGTCGAACGCCGCGTTCGTCGGTGACGAGGTGACGGACCGCTTCTGCGTCCTGGGGGACCCCTACGAGCACGTCGCCAAGCTGGAGGAGCTGGCGGATGCCGGCGTCGACCAGTTCAACATCTATCTCATGAACGGCGACGAGGAGGCCCAGCTCGACGCCTACGCAAGCATAATCCCGAGGTTCACCCATGGTTGAGACTGCCGTCGCCCTGAGCTCGAGCGACCTCGACGGGCTGCGCCGGACCTCCGGCGACGTGATCACCGCGGCGGACGCCGCGTATGACGAGGCGCGCCGCCTCTGGAACGCCATCCACGACCGCCGCCCGGCGGTCATCGTGCGACCACGCTCAGCGGAGGGCGTGGCGGCGGCGGTGCAGTTCGCCCGCGACAAGGGACTGGTCATCGCGGTCAAGTCCGGCGGCCACAGCGCGGCCGGCCTCCGCGGGCCGGACGGCGGCCTGGTGATCGACATGTCGGCCATGCGCGGCGTGGAGGTCGACGCGGGAACGCGGACCGCCCGTGCCAACGGTGGCTCGCTCCTGGGTGAGCTGGACATCGCGGCCCAGGAGCACGGCCTGGTCTGCCCGATCGGCGTGGTCGGCCACACGGGCGTTGCCGGGCTGACGCTGGGTGGAGGCGTCGGCCGGCTGCAGCGCAACTTCGGCCTGACCATCGACAACCTGCGCGCCGTTGAGCTGGTCACCGCCGACGGCCGGCTGGTCCGTGCCAGCGAGACCGAGGAGCCAGAGCTGTTCTGGGGCCTGCGAGGCGCGGGCTGGAACTTCGGCGTGGCAACCGCCTTCGAGTTCGGGCTGCACCCGTTCGGGCCGGAGCTGCACCGGGGCGTGCTGACCTTCCCGGCGACGCAGGTTCGCGAGTTGTGGGACATCTGGCGCGCCTACGCGCTGACCGCGCCGCGCAGCGTGTCGACGATCTTCGGGCTCGATCGGGCCGGAGCCGATGGCGGCTACGCCGACGACATGATCGGCCGGCCGATCGTGTACTTCGCCTGGAACCACAGCGGCCCGGCGGAGGATGTCGAACGGGACACGGCCGGCCTGCGGAATGGGCCCGCGCCGCTGACCACGATGGTCGGCAGCGCGCCGTACCTGGAGGTGCAGACGGCGCATGACCTGGCCTTCGCCTGGGGTGGGCGGTCGTTCATCAAGAGCCACAACGCGGACGACGTGCGCGTCGAGGCGCTGGAGGAGATGGTCGAGCTGGTTGCCACGGCGGCGGGCGAGGGCACCTTCTCGATCACCGCCCTGGGCGGCGCGATCGCGGACGTGCCGGAGGACGCGACCGCCTTCGCCGGGCGGGATGTGGCCTTCGACCTGAGTGCCGACGCCAACTGGTCGGACGCCGCCGAGGACGAGGCGGCGATCGCCTGGTGCCGGCGAGCCATGGCGGTCGTGGAGCCGGATCGTGCGCTCGGGGGCTATCCCAACGGCAACAGCGATTACGGGCCGGACGAGACGCTCCGCTTCTATGGCGAAGCGAAGGTCGCGCGCCTTGCCGAGCTGAAGCGCGCCTGGGACCCGGACAATCTCTTTCACGTGAACCCGAACGTGGCGCCGGCCGGCGACTGACCGCACACGAGGTCGGCAGCGTGCGGGCTGCCACGGCGCGGACGCAGGCACACGCCACCGATACCATTGGCCGATGAAGATCAGCTTTGTGGCGGGCTTTGGCCCGATCGTCCGCGACACGGACGCGAGCCGGGCGTTCTGGGGAGCGGGCCTCGGCATCGGCCTGGAGGAGGCAGCCCCGGGGTACTGGACCAACGACGACCTGGAGGGGATGAAGGCCTTCGCACTGTGGCCGCTCTCGCAGGCAGCAGAGTCGACGTTCGGCAGCGAGGCGTGGCCAGAAGACCTCCCGGTGCCGCAGGCCTGGATCGAGCTGGACGTCGATTCGGCCGGCGCCGTGGCGCCCGCGGTTGCCGAGCTGGCAGCCGCTGGCCATCTCGTCCTGCGCGAGGCGCACGAGGAGCCATGGGGCCAGACGACGTCCAGGCTGCTGAGCCCCGAGGGGCTGCTGGTGGGAGTGACGTACACGCCCTGGATGCACGAGTCCTGAGCGGCCCGGTGCCGGTGGGCTCGCCGACCATCGATCGCCAGGCGGCCGGACGCGCGGTCGAGGCCAACTTCGTCGCCACCTGGCAGCTGGTGGCCGCCGCCTGGGACGGCGAGCTGCACGAGGAGGGCGGCCTCGCCTGGCACGCCTTCCGCGGCCCGAACGACGACCCGAGGGCGACCAGCGTGCTGCGCGTCCAACTGCCGGACGAAGACGCGGACGCGGCCATC
>DASSNI010000162.1:0-6705 GCA_035701385.1 Candidatus Limnocylindria bacterium
CGAGTTCGGCGACCGCGAGCTGGGGGTCGCGCTGCGGCTCGACCCGCGGATCGCGCCGGAGGGCGTCGCCCTCATCGGCGAGATCGTCAGCCGCTTCGAGCGGAAGGGCCTGAAGGTCGTCGGCCTGCGGCTGCTGACCGTGCCGCGTGACATGGCGGAGCAGCACTACGCGGTCCACGCCGGCAAGCACTTCTACGCCGGCCTGGTCGAGTTCATCACCTCCGGCCCGGTCGCCGCCCTGGCGCTCGAGGGGCCGGATGCCATCGCCACCGTGCGCCGCATGGTGGGCCGCACGATGCCCAACGAGGCGGAGCCGGGCACGATTCGCGGCGACCTCGGGATCAGTGGCCTGCGCAACCTGATCCACGCCTCCGACGCGCCGGAGACGGCCGTGTCAGAGCTGGAGCTGTGGTTCGGTGCCGATACGCTGGTCGACTACGAGAGGGCGGTCGACACCTGGATCGTGGCCGAGGAGCCGCCGCGCGCGTAGCCGATCGGCCGCTCGTCCGTTGCCCACGAAGCGGTCGCCTCGCTCAGCCCGTCGTACACCGGCTTCTGCATGATCCCCAGCCGGTTCAGCGGGAAGTAGCGCAGCCACGCACGTCCGACGATCGAGTCGCGCGCGATAGGCCCGAAGAAGCGCGAGTCCTGGCTGGCTGGGCGGTTGTCGCCCATCACGAAGTACTGCCCGGCGGGCACCGTCCATTCGCTGGTGCCCTCCGGATCGCGCGGCACGGTGGGAGCCGTCTGGCCATCCACCTCGCGCACGTAAGGCTCGTCCAGCGCCACCGGCGAGCCGTTCGGCGGCGCCACGAAGACGCGGCCGTTGCGCAGGCTGACGGTGTCCCCGGGCAGGCCGATCACCCGCTTGATGAAGGGCACGCCGCCCTGCTCGAAGCCCGCCGGCGGCTGGAAGACGACGATGTCGCCGCGGTCGTAGTCGCTGAAGCGCGGCGATATCTTGTCGATGAGGATGTACTCGTGCTCGAGGATGGTCGGCAGCATGGAGTCCTGCTCGACCTCGAAGGGCTGGGCGATGAAGTTGTGGATCAGGAGGTAGATGACGAGCGTGAGAACCAGCGTCTCGACGATCTCCAGCAGGCATCCGAGAGTCCGCCGCGAGCCCCGTTCTTCGGGACGCGCGGCATCGTCGGAGGTCGCGTCGGGGGCGTAGGTCATCAGCGCTCCAGGTGGGAGGGGCGGGCAGGCGGCGCGTAGCATAGCGCACCGTCCATGGGCAGCGGCCAGCAGGGGTCAACAGGGGGGAATCGACGGGCTGGCACCTATAATGCTTAGTCCGTCTCCCCGTTCCGACCCGAGGTTCCATTGTCGCTTGACCTGAAGCAGCAACTGCAGCCCACCCTGCAGGCGCGCGTCACTCCGAAGCAGATCGCGGCCAACGCCATCCTCGCCATGAGCTCCGTGGAGCTCACCGAGGCGATCGCCGCCGAGTTGGAGGAGAACCCTGCGCTCGAGATGCAGGAGCAGTCGACCTGCCCGATCTGCGGCTCGACCATCACCGGCAGCCACTGCACCGAATGCCTGCCCAAGAACGCCGCCGGTTCGGCGCCCGAGTCGGTCGACGGTGGCAACACCGACTGGACGCAGCGCGAGGACGCTGACGAGCTGGATCCCATTGCCCGGGCCGAGGCCGAATTCACGCTGCAGGAGCACCTGGACTGGACGCTCCGCGCCCTGCTGCCGGCCCGCCTGCACAAGGTCGCCGAGTACGCGATCGGCGCGCTGGACGAGAACGGCTTCCTGACCGAGGCGGACGAGGCGATCGCGGCGGCGACCAACGTGACCCCGCAGGACGTGGCCACCGTGCGCGAGGCGATGCGCGGCATCGAGCCCATTGGTGTCGGGTCACGCAACGTGGCGGAAAGCCTGCTGGCGCAGATCGCCTATCTCGAGGAGCTGGGCGAGACCGATGTGCCGCCCATCGCGGCAGCCATCATCCGCGACCATCTGGCCGACCTTGGTGAGCGGCGCTTTGCGGCCATTGCATCGGCCCTTGGTACCACGCAGGACGCGGTGCTCGAAGCCTGGGAGTTCGTGAAGGTCAACCTGCACCCGTACCCCACGTCCGCCTTCTCGGCGGCCACCGGCAGCTCCACGCGGACGATCATCCGTCCGGATGTCCTGATCCGCGCGGTGGACGGCGAGCTGCAGGTCGAGGTCGTGGAGTCGCGACGCTTCGCCCTGCGCGTCGACCCGACCTATGCCCGCCTGTCGGCCGGCATGCGCAGCGCCGATGCGAGCGAGGCGGATCGCCAGCACGTGCGCGAGTACGTCGGTCGGGCACGGTTCTTCATCGACAACGTGAACCGCAGGCGGGCGACCCTGCAGCGCATCGCCGAGTGCCTGGTCGAGCGTCAGCAGGACTACCTTCTGCACGGCGTCCAGCACCTCGTCCCGCTGACCCGTGCGGAGGTGGGCACGCTCATCGGCATGCACGAGTCGACGGTCAGCCGCGCAACTGCGGAGAAGTTCGTCATGCTGCCCACCGGCGAGGTGGTGCCCTTCGGCCACTTCTTCACCGCCTCGCTGGGCGTGAAGGACCAGATCCGCAAGATGATCGAGGCGGAGGATCCGGAGCACCCGCTCTCGGACCAGGAGATCGCCGATCGGCTGGCGAGCGAAGGCGTCGCCATTGCGCGCCGCACCGTGGCCAAGTACCGCGACGAGCTCCAGCTCCTGCCCGCCCGCCTCCGCCGCCGCTGAGCCGCCGTGCGCGGCTCCGTGCGCGACGCCAGCCTTCGCACCATCGCCGTCTTCGCGGTCGGCCTGGTGCTGCTGGGCGGCATCCTGTACGTGGCCAGCACGGTCGACGGCCGGGCGCCGACGGTCGACCGCATCGGCCTGACCCATCACCTCTCGACCGATGACGGCATCGCGCTGACGACCACCAGCATCGAGGTCGTCTTCTCGGAGGTCGTCGATCACGCCAGCGCAGAGGCGGCCTTCAGCATGGAGCCGGACGTGGACGGCTCGTTCAGCTGGAGCGGCGCCACGCTGGTCTTCACGCCGGACGAACGGCTGCCGCTGGACACCGCCTTCGTGGCCAGCGTCGGTGCTTCGGTGCGCGATGCGGCCGGCAACCAGATGCAGGACGGCGCGCAGCTGGCCTTCACCACCGTGGGCAATCCCACGGTGGTGGCCAGCCAGCCCGAAGCCGACGCAGAGGACGTGCCGCTGGACGCGGCCATCGTCCTGCAGTTCTCGACGCTGATGGACACCGCCTCGGTCGAGGAGGCGCTGACGGTCACGCCCGACATCGAGTACACCGTCAGCTGGAGCGGAGAGCGGCTCACGCTGACGCCTGCCGACCCGCTGGCCGAGGGCACGCGCTACGGCCTGCGGGTTGACGCAGGGGCGCGCGACAGCGCCGGGTCCCCGCTCGACGAGCCGTTCGCCCTGGCCTTCCGCACGGTCCAGTCGGGGCTGGAGGCGGACATCCGCTTCCCGGCAGACGGTACCGAGGGGATCGCGGTGACCTCGCCGGTCGCCCTTGTCTTCGACCGCGAGCTAGATCCGGGCACACTCGACGACGACGCCTTCAGCATCCAGCCGGACATCGCCGGCTCGCTGGAGGTGGTGGCGGCGCCGGGCGCCGCCGGGATGCGGCAGCCGGGCCTGCGCGTGCTGCGCTTCCAGCCTTCAGGAGCGCTCGAGGCCAACACGACCTACCAGGTCAGCCTGCAGCCGGGGCTGGCAGGGGCCGATGGCTCCGCGCTGGCGGAGCCGATCAGCTGGCGCTTCACCACCGGCGCGCCGCTGCCGTCTGTGTCGAACCAGGTCACCTTCCTGAGCGAGCGTGCCGGCATCGCGAACCTGTGGGCCATGAATCCCGACGGCAGCGGCGTGCGCCAGCTGTCCGCCGAGCTGTCGCCGGTCACGTCGTACGCCGTGTCCCCGGACGGACGCAGCTTCGTCACCGGCGACGGCGCGACGCTGGTGCGGCAGCGAGCCGATGGTGGCGGCCGGCAGCTGCTCACCGACGACGAGGTGCTGGAGGTCGATCCCGAGTTCTCGCCGAACGGGGCGGAGATCGCCTTCGCCCGGATCGACGCGGCCACCGGCGGCGGGCTGGGGCTGTGGATTCGCTCCTCGTCCGGCGGCGAGCCGCAGGAGATCAGCCTGCCCCGCGAGCTGACCGGCGCCTCGCCCAGCCCCGATGCTTCCGGCGCCGTGCAGCCCGTGCTGCGCGCGCCGCGCTACTCGCCGGACGGCGCGGCTCTGGCCTTCGTGGACATGAGTGGCCGGGTCGGCGTGCTCGAGCTGCCGGCCGATCGGCTGACGACGGCGCCCTTCGCCGCCGTGGCCCCGCCCGAGTGGCTGGCCGACTCGAGCGCGCTGCTGGTCTCCGGCTCGCCGGCCGGCGCCCTGGAGCCCGTCCCGGCAGGCGATCCGGTGCAGCCCATGGATCCCGGCGCGCTGGACCTGGGTGGCTTCGCGCAGGGCGCGTTGCGCCTGGCACGGCTGGAGCGTGGCGCGAACAGCGTCGACCTGCTGGACCAGCCACCCGGCGCCTCGCGCCCTGACGCGGACAGCACCACCACCGAGCGCTACCTGTTCGTGGCCGTGCAGGCCGGATCAGCCGATGCGGCGGGGACGCTGTGGCTCGCCAGCGGCCTTGGCAACGCCACGCAGCTCCTCGCCGATGGCGGCGCGGGCATCACGTCCGCCTCCTTCGGCCCACAGGCGCGGCGGGTGGTGGCCGCTCGCAGCGGTGACGGCATCTGGACGGTGGACACCACCACGCGCAGCGGTGCGCGGCTGGCGACGGAGGGCTGGCTGCCGCGCTGGCTCCCCTAGGAGCCCCGCGGTTGACCCGCGGCGCGGCCGCGGGCTACCATACCGCCGCCTCGCTGGCGGGCGCTCCCTGAGCGCATCTCGCCGGCGTTTTCCGTGTGTCAGACCGTTCCGGACCAGCGCGCGCAGCCAGCGCCGCGCCGCCGGACGCCCACCGTCTCGGAGGTTCCATGGAGCTCATCACCTGGGTGATCCCGATTGCCGGGATCCTGGCCGTTGCATTCGCCCTCTACCTCGCGCGCGACGTCCTTTCGCGTGACAAGGGCACCCAGGCGATGCAGGACGTGGCCGACACCATCCGCGAGGGTGCGGACGCCTTCGTGAAGCGCCAGTACACGACCATCGGCATGCTGGCGCTCGTCGGCGCGGTGATCATCGGCGTGGTGATCGCGCTCGTCGAAACCCGTGACGTTGCCGATGTGCCGGATCTCGCCGGCGCGCCCATCGGCATCATGACGGCCATCGCCTTCCTGGTCGGCGCGGCCTGCTCCATGGCGTCCGGCATCATCGGCATGTACATCAGCGTTCGCTCCAATGTCCGGACCGCTTCGGCCGCGCAGCGCAGCCTGGTCGAGGCGGTCCAGGTGGCCATGCGCGGCGGTGCCGTTTCCGGCTTCCTGGTTGTGGCGCTGTCGCTGCTCGGGGTCTGGGGCATCTTCATGGCCTACCAGGCGGTGCTGGGTGACGTGACCGTGGAGGAGGCTCCGTTCCTGATCGTGGGCTTCGGCTTCGGCGCGTCCTTCGTGGCGCTGTTCGCGCAGCTCGGCGGCGGCATCTACACCAAGGCCGCCGACGTGGGCAGCGACCTGGTGGGCAAGGTTGAGGCCGGCATCCCCGAGGACGACCCGCGCAACGCGGGCGTGGTCGCAGACCTGGTCGGTGACAACGTGGGGGACTGCGCCGGCCGTGGTGCCGACCTGTTCGAATCGACCGCCGCCGAGAACATTGGCGCCATGATCCTGGGGGTCGCGGTCTACGGGCTGGCGATCGCCAACGAATGGCCGAATCCCGAGCTCTGGATCTTCTTCCCGCTGGTCGTCCGTGGCTTTGGCCTGCTGGCGACCATCGTCTCGATGTTCTTCATTCGCGGCAGCGAGACGGAAAACCCGATGAACATCCTCAATCGCGGGTACTGGGTCACGACCATCCTGTCGGTTGTCGGCCTGGCATTCACCACCTACGTGATGATGGATACCGGCGGCCAGCTGCCGACCAGCGGCATCCCGCCGTGGGTCTGGTTCTTCGGGGCGGGCGTGATCGGCCTGGCCACCAGCGTGGCCTTCGTGTACATCACCCAGTTCTACACGGCCGGCACCTTCCGCCCGGTGCGCGAGATCGCGGAGGCGAGCAAGACGGGCCCCGCCACGAACATTATCAGCGGCACGGCAGTCGGCTTCGAGACGACGGCGGTGACAGCCATCACCATCGGCATCGCGCTCATCGCGTCGCACTGGCTTGGCGAGCAGGCATTCGCCGGCATCGAGGGTGCCCGCAGTGGCGGCATCTTCGGGACCGCGGTCGCGACCATGGGCATGCTGATGACCACGGCCTACATCCTGGCCATGGACACCTTCGGCCCCATCACCGACAACGCCGGTGGCGTGGCCGAGTTCAGCCGCGCCGAGGCTGGCGCGCGCGAGATCACCGACCGCCTGGACGCGGTAGGCAACACCACCAAGGCGCTGACCAAGGGCTACGCGATCGCAAGCGCCAGCCTCGCCGCATTCCTGCTGTTCAGCGCCTACATCGACAAGGTCAACCTGATCCTGCGCAACCAGATCGAGAACGGGACCCGTGCGGCGGGAACGCTCCTCGAGTCGGTCAACCTGGCCGACGTGGGCGTCTTCGTGGCGGCGCTGATCGGCGCCATGCTCGCCTACTTCTTCAGCT
>DASSNI010000163.1:0-8511 GCA_035701385.1 Candidatus Limnocylindria bacterium
ATACGGGGACGTAGTCCGCCCGTCCGTCATTGACCGCATCGCGCGCGTTCGCGCCGATGAACAGTGCTCGGTGGCGGAAGTGCCCGGCCATCTCGGGGGCCAGGTGCGGCCCAGGGCCCAGCGTGTGGAAATGCACGATCCCGACGTCTGACAGCTCATCGGCGCGAGCCACCAGGGCGTCGAGCAGCGTGGCCGGGGTCGCCGCGCCGCCGTGCAGGAACACGTTGTCGCCCGAGCGGATGCCCGCCACGGCCTCAGAAGCGCTGACGACTCTCATGCCGGGAGTGTATGGCCGCCACCGGGCTCCGGCCGAGGTGCCATGGGGCCCGTGGCGCGGTGACGAACGGCCCTCGCTGGGTGCCGCGACGAGCGGCGAACCTGTTCCTCAACGAGGAGGTCCATCCGGATGAGCGTCATGGCCCTGGCAGTCCCGCCGCGAGGAGTCGGACCGATCCCTCTCGGGCATGGCCGTTGGGCGACGATCCGACCGATCGAATCGAGTGACCGGGTCGGCCTCCTCGATTTCTACGCAAGCCTGTCCCAGGAGTCCCGGTACACGCGCTTCATGTCCATGGGTCGCGGCATCGGGCCCGGTGCTGCCCACGATTTCGCCGATGCCCACGATCGTGGGGCGGCCGGCTTCGTGGCGATCCTGCGCGAGCCGGGCGCCCGGGATGGCGAAATCATCGGCCACCTGTGCCTCGAGCCACTGGCCGATGGAGCGGCCGAGGTCGCGGTTGCCGTCGCGGATGACGTGCGCAGGCACGGCATCGGGCATCTGCTGATGGCAGAGGCCATGCGCGCCAGCCGGGAGCTGGGCTTTCGCAGGCTGGTGGCAACCATGTTCACCGGCAACGAGGGAATGCGCCGCCTGCTGCTGAGCGCGGGTGGCCGGCTGCTGCGGCAGCAATGCCGGGCGGGCATCAACTTCATGGAGCTGAGCACGGATCCGCAGGACGTGCCCGGAGGGTCGTTGGCATGAGAATCGTGGTTGGGCTTGACGGATCGGCGGCCTCGTTGCCGGCCCATGGGCTGGTCTCCAGCGTGAGCTGGCCGGGGGGAACGCAGTTTCTGTTCGTGCATGCCAGTGAAGGGGCCACGGACTGGACAGCCATGATCCCCGGCGGCGCGTGGTTCTCCGATGGCCAGTCTTCGCGCTCGCTGAATGAGCTGGCCGTGCTGGACGAGCTGGCGCAGCCGCTACGGCAACGCGGCCACCCGGTCGAAATTCGGCTCGAAGGCGGACCAGCAGGCCAGGTGCTGCGCGACGCGGCCGCAGAGTTCGTGGCGGACCTCATCGTGGTGGGCAGCCGGGGGCGCGGGCCGGCAGCCAGCGCCTTCCTGGGCTCCGTATCGGCCGACCTCGTCGACCACGCTCCGTGCCCCGTGCTGGTGGCTCGCGCCCCGACGGTCTCGAAGATCCTGCTGGCCACCGACGGATCCGATAATGCGCGCGCCATCCCCTTCATCCTGGGGCGCTGGCGGGCGTTCCGCGGCCTCCCGATCGAGGTGCTCAGCGTGGCTCCGTCGCCGGCAGCCAGCACCGAGCTCATGGTCACGCCGTGGATGACGCCGGCGGTCAACCCGGTACCGGAGCGGCAGGCAGGCGAGCAGACGGCACGCCATCACGGGTTCGTGGAGGAATTGTCCGAGAGCCTGCGCGAAGCCGGCTGGAAGGCGACCGGTCACGTCCGCATCGGCGACCCCGCCGACGAGATCGTGGCCGAGGCGCGTGCCGCGGACTGCGACCTGATCGTGACGGGCTCACGCGGCATGGGCGATCTGCGCAGACTGCTGACCGGCAGCGTCGCACATGACGTGCTGCTCCATTCGCGATGCTCGGTGCTTGTCATGCGCGGGCACGTTCCGGCCAGGCTGGAGGAGCGCGCCGCGGTTCGGAGCGTGGGAACCGCGCTGGCATAGCCACATGACCGTCGCGGACCGGGGCTGTAGGCTGGGAAGCTCCGCGCAGCGAGTGAAGATGGCCACGCGTTCTGATGCCGCCGCGGCGGCAACCATGCCCGCGCCTCTCGACCAGGAAAGCCTGCGTCGCATTGACGCCTACTGGCGCGCTGCCAACTACCTGTCCGTCGGGCAGATCTACCTGCTGGACAACCCGCTGCTGCGGCGACCGATCCAGCCGTCCGACATCAAGCCGCGCCTGCTGGGCCACTTCGGGACGGTGCCCGGGCTCAACCTGGTCTACGTCCATCTGAACCGGGCCATCAGGGAGCGCGACCTGGACTGCATCTACATCGCCGGGCCTGGCCACGGCGGCCCGGGCCTGGTGGCGAACGCCTACCTTGAGGGCACGTACAGCGAGCGCTATCCCGAGATCGGACGCGACGAGGATGGCCTGCGGCGGCTCTTCCGCCAGTTCAGCTTCCCCGGCGGCATACCCAGCCACGTCGCGCCGGAGACGCCTGGATCGATCCACGAGGGAGGCGAGCTCGGCTACTCCCTGGCCCATGCCTACGGGGCAGCCTTCGACAACCCGGACCTGGTGGTGGCGTGCGTGATCGGCGACGGGGAGGCAGAGACCGGGCCGCTGGCCGCCAGCTGGCACTCGAACAAGTTCCTGAACCCGCGGCGGGACGGGGCGGTGCTGCCGATCCTGCATCTGAACGGCTACAAGATCGACAACCCGACCGTGCTCGCCCGCATCCCGGAGGCGGAGCTCGTCGAGCTGCTGGAAGGGTACGGGCACCGCGTCCGCGTCGTCAGCGGGGACGATCCGCTCGCGATGCACCAGGCCTTTGCCGCCGCCCTGGATGCGTCGCTGGACGAGATCGCCGCCATCCAGCGCGCCGCGCGCGAGGATGGAGAGCCTGACCGGCCGCGGTGGCCCGCCATCGTGCTGCGCACCCCGAAGGGCTGGACCGGGCCGCGAGAGCTGGGCGGCCTGCCGATCGAAGGCACCTGGCGCAGCCACCAGGTGCCGCTGCCGGCGGCGCGCACGGACGCCACTCAGCTGGCGCTGCTGAACCAGTGGATGGCCAGCTACCGGCCGCAGGAGCTGTTCGGCGACGACGGTGCGCTTGTCCCGGAGCTGGCCGAGCTGCCGCCGCGAGGCAGGCGGCGCATGAGCGCGAACCCGCACGCCAACGGAGGCGAGCTTCGAACGCCGCTGGACCTCCCCGACTTCCGCGACTACGCGGTCACGGTGCCTGCCCCCGGCTCAGCGGTGGCAGAGGCGACGCGTGTGCTCGGTGGCTTCCTGCGCGACGCGATGCGCCGCAACGGCGATCGGTTCCGGCTGTTCGGGCCCGATGAAACAGCCTCCAACCGCCTCTCGGCGGTCTTCGAGGCAACGGACAAGGCATGGATGGCCGATATCCTGGGGGTTGACGAGCGGCTCGGTCCCGATGGCCGCGTCATGGAGATCCTCAGCGAGCACCTGTGCCAGGGATGGCTGGAGGGCTACCTGCTGACCGGCCGTCACGGCATGTTCAGCTCGTACGAGGCCTTCATCCACATCGTTGATTCGATGTTCAACCAGCACGCCAAGTGGCTGAAGGTCAGCCGCGACATCGGCTGGCGCAGGCCGATCAGCTCGCTGAACTACCTGCTCAGCAGCCACGTGTGGCGCCAGGACCACAACGGGTTCAGCCACCAGGATCCGGGCTTCATCGACCACGTGGTCAACAAGAAGCCCGACGTCATCCGCGTCTACCTGCCGCCGGATGCCAACACCCTGCTGAGCGTGGCCGATCACTGCCTGCGCTCGACGGACTACGTCAATGTCATCGTCGCGGGCAAGCAGCCGGCGCCCCAGTGGCTGGGCATGGAGGAGGCGATCGACCACTGCGAGCGGGGCATCGGCGTCTGGGAGTGGGCCAGCAGCGACGGAGGGAATCCCGACATCGTTCTGGGATGCGCCGGCGACGTGCCGACCCTCGAGACGCTGGCGGCGGCGGCGATCCTGCGGGAACGCCTGCCCGACCTGGGCGTGCGCGTCATCAACGTGGTTGACCTGATGCGCCTTATCGACGACGCGCAGCATCCGCACGGCCTCACCGGGCGGCAGTTCGACGCCCTGTTCACCACGAATCGGCCCATCATCTTCGCGTACCACGGCTACCCGTGGCTCATCCATCGGCTGACCTACCGACGCACGGATCACGACAACCTGCATGTGCGCGGCTACAAGGAGGAAGGCACCACCACCACGCCGTTCGACATGGCGATGCTCAACGACCTGGATCGCTTCCGCCTGGTGATGGATGCGATCGAGCGCGTGCCAGGCCTCGGCTCACGTGGCGAGGCGCTCCACCAGGAGATGGCCGAGCGCAGGCGGCTGGCGCGGGCCTACACCCGCGACCACGGGGAGGATCCGGCCGACATTCGCGACTGGTCCTGGCCCAGCTAGAGGCGGTGGAGCCGATGGCGATCCTCGTCCTCAATGCCGGCTCCAGCTCCCTCAAGGCATCGCTGATCGAGGAGCCCGGAGACAGCACCCTCGGCGCGACCAACGTGGACCTGGGCGGCGAGGCCTCGCCCGGCGTGCGGACGGCGGTGGCGGATGTGATCAGCCAGCTGCGATCCGCCGGCCATATAGCCGCCGTCGGGCACCGCGTGGTCCACGGTGGCACGACCTTCGTGCAGCCGACGCACATCGACGAACAGGTCGTGGCCCGTATCCGCGAGCTGGACGCGCTGGCGCCGCTGCACAACGCGCCGGCAGCCGACGTCATCGACGCCGCCATGACAGCACTGCCCGACGTGGCCCACGTCGCGTGCTTCGACACGGCCTTCCACGCAAACCTGCCCGAGGCCTGGCGGCGTTACCCCGTGCCCGATGAGTGGGGCGTGCGCCGGTTCGGCTTCCATGGGCTGTCGGTGGGATGGTCCGTCGAGCGCGCCGCGGAGCTGCTCCAGCGGCCCGTCGCGGAGCTGGCCCTGGTGGTCGCGCACCTCGGATCGGGCAGCTCGGCAACCGCCGTGCTGGCCGGCGCATCGGCCAATACCAGCATGGGCATGACCCCGCTGGAGGGGCTGATGATGGGCACTCGCGCCGGATCGCTCGACCCAGGGATTCTGCTGCACGTCATGCGCGAAGGCCGCTCCCTGGAGCACGTTGCGGACGCGCTGGAGCACGGGTCAGGACTTGCCGGAGCCTCAGGCACGGGCTCCGACGTTCGGCAGCTCGAGACTGCGGCCGGGGAGGGCGACGCGCGCGCCGCCCTGGCGCTCGAGATGTACACCGTGCGGGCAGCGGCCGGGATCGCCGCCATGGCCGCAAGCCTGCCGCGCCTCGATGCGCTGGTCTTCACCGGCGGAATCGGCGAGCACTCGCACGGCATGCGCGCCGCGATCTGCCAGCGGCTGGCGGTCCTGGGCATCGGCGCACCGTCCCGGCCGGATTCGGATGCCGATGCGGTCCTGGGCTCCGGACACGGTCCGGCCGTCCTGCGCATCACGGCACGCGAGGACATCGTCATCGCACGCCAGGTCAACGGGCAATGAGCGAGATGGCCGCCGCGGCAGCGGTGGGAGAGCGACCGCCGCATGTCGATTCGCTCGCGGCCCGCGCTCATGCGCTCACCTGGCAGGAGGTGGGCCTGCAGCTCGACGTGGTGCCGGAACGGGGCCTCGACGATGACGAGGCGGCCCGCCGCCTGGCCGAGGGCGGCCCGAACGAGCTGGAGCCGGTTCGCCGGCCCTCGCTGCTGTCGATGACCCGGGAGGTCGTGACCGAGCCGTTCATCCTGGTGCTGCTCGGTGCCGGGCTTCTGGCGATCGTGCTCGGGGAGGTGCGCGACGGCCTGCTCATCCTCGCCGGCGTGGTCCCGATCGTGGGCGCCGACGTGGCAACCGGCTACCGGGCAGAGCGAGCGCTCGATGCCCTGCGTGCGGCCGCCGCACCCATGGCCCGGGTCAGACGGAACGGAAGGCCGATGCAGGTGCCCGCACGGGAGGTGGTGCCGGGCGACGTCGTGCTCTTCCGCAGCGGCGACGTGGCGCCTGCCGATGCGCGCGTGACGAGCGCGTTCGGCGCGCTCGTGGACCGCAGCACCCTGACCGGCGAGTCGGTCCCCGAGCCGTGCGTACCGGAGCCGGACCCGGCGGACGCGGTGCTGGCCGAGCGCCGCAGCCTGGTGTACTCCGGCAGCAGCGTGGTGGCCGGCAGCGCGGAGGGGATCGTGGTCGCCACCGGACGTGCCACCGAGGTCGGACGGATTGCCGGCTCGCTGGCGCCCACCGAGCGCCGCCGGTCGCCGCTCCAGGAGGAGCTGGATCGGCTGGTCAGCATCGCCCTGCGGGTCGCCATCGGCCTGGTGGTGGTCACTGTCGGGCTCGGCTTGCTCCGTGGCAATTCACCCGGTGAGGCGCTGCTCGCCGGCATCTCGGCCGCCATCGCGGCCATCCCCGAGGAACCGCCCGTGCTCCTGGCCGTCGTGCTGGGCCTGGGTGCGTACCGGATGCTGCGCCGGGGCGTGCTCGTCCGCCGGCTGAACGCGCAGGAGACCCTGGGCGCGGTGGATCTCATCCTGACCGACAAGACAGGCACCATGACCGTGAACCGCCTGGAGGTCGCCGCCGTGCTGGACCTGCAGGGTCCGATGGCGGCCGATGGACGGGACCGCCTGCTGGCCGATGCGCTGAGCGCCGAGGCCAGTGCCTGGGGTACCGAGCAGACCGGCAGCTCGGGATCGTTCCCGGACGCGATCCGCCGCGCCATCAGCGACCCGGCGGCCGTCCCGCGGCTCGACCTGCCGCGCCTGATTCGATGCGAGCCCCCGGCCGACGGCCATCCGTATTCGCTCGTCGAGTTTCGCGATGGCACGAGCCGCCGGCAGCTGGCCATCGGGGCACCCGAGGCGATGCTCGCCCTCGCCTCGACCGAAGGGGCGGACCCGGCGGCCTGGTCGCAGCTGGTTGCCGAGCACGCGGACGCCGGGGCCCGCCTGCTGCTGGTCGCGTCGCACGGGTCACGCGGCTGGACGCCCACTGGCCTGATCGCCTTCCGCGATCCGCTGCGCCCGGAGGTCCCGGAGGCGGTCGCGCTGGCCCGCTCCGCGGGAATCCAGGTCACGATGGTGACCGGGGATCATCCGCTGACCGCTGCCTCCATCGCGGCCGAGGCCGGCATGCGCGAGGGCAGCGTGCGCACCGCCCCGGAGCTCGACGGGCTGCCCGCACGCGAGCTCGCCGCGCAGCTCGCCACGCTGGGTGTGCTGGCCCGCGCGACGCCCGGCGACAAGCTGCGCCTGGTGGAGGCTGCGCACCACGTCGGGCGGACGGTGGCGGTGACCGGCGACGGCGTGAACGACGCGCCGGCCCTGCACGCCAGCGACGTGGCGGTGGCGATGGGCAGCGGGACGGCCGTCGCGCGCGAAGCGGCGGACCTCGTCCTCGGTGACGACTCCTTCGCCACGTTGATGCAGGGCCTGCGCGAGGGCCGGCGCATGGTGGCCAATGTCCAGAAGGGCCTCGTCTTCCTGCTGTCCACCCACGTCGCCCTGCTCGGATTCGTGCTGCTGGCGACGATTGCCGGCTCCTCACAGCCGTTGCTGCCCATCCAGATCCTGTGGGCCGAGCTTTTCATCGACATCAGCGCCTCGATCTCTTTCGAGCGGGAGCGCGAGGAGCCGGGGACGATGCGCTCACCACCTCGCCGCCGCGACCGCCCGCTGCTTGACCGAGGCATCTTGGCCGGCGTGACGCTGGCGGGCGCTGCCACCGCGCTGGCGGCCCTGGTCATCGTGCTGGTGATGGGCGGCAGCGACCACTCGCGGTGGTTCGCCTTCAGCGTGCTGGCGGTGGGGCAGGCGGTGCGGGCGTACGCCAACCGCAGCCTGGTCGTGCCAGTGCATCGGCTGCCGGCCAACGGCTTCCTCCTCGCGGCGGTGGTGGTGGTGATCGTGGTGCAGGCGGCAATCCCCTTCATGCCGCCGCTGGCATCGGCCTTCCGTGCCGTGCCGCTGTCGCCGGCCGAGTGGGCCTGGGTGGCCGCCATCGCGCTGGCGCCGGCGGTGGTCGCGCAGGTCATGCGGGCAGGCGGGCGACGCTGGATCGCGTGATGACCAAGGGCCCACGCCCACAGTCCTCGCGGCCCTAGATCACCGCTCGCGGGGGCGGCAGGCTGGCATCGTCGGGGCCACGGGCCCCGGCCTCAAACGGGAGAGGTGTGACGATGTCCAAGTCGACTGTGACAAGACTTTTCGTGGGCAGCCTGCTGGCCGTGCTGGCCGGACTGCTGCTTGGGTTGGGTGCGGCCCTGGTCGGCGTCACGAATGGTGCGTTCGTGATCCGCGACCGGGACGTCATCGAGATCGGGTCGGCGCCTGCCGCCTGGACGGTTGCCGGCTTGGGAATCCTGGCTGCGCTGGCGGTCCTCGGAGGCCTGGTGGGTGGCCTGGTGTCGTGGATCGGCGCCCTGCTGAACACCGTGCAGCTGGCGGACAAGACCTGGTTCATCGTGCTGCTGGTGCTGGGGCTGCTGAGCTTCGGCCTCGTCGCGATGATCGCGTACGTGATTGCCGGGCCGGATGGCACGAAGCAGCCGAC
>DASSNI010000164.1:0-6139 GCA_035701385.1 Candidatus Limnocylindria bacterium
GCAACCTGTATCCGGACAGCCTTACCAGTGAGGTCGACGTGACGCCTTCACCGACTGAGTACCGCCGCAATGACGCCGGCAACGAGAGCGTCATCGATCCGCACGCCCGTTTCAACGGGAAGTACGTGAGCGATCGCGACCTTCGCATCGAGGGCGAGGCCCAGGGCGAGATCGAATGCCAGGGCACGCTGATCATCAGCCCGCAGGCGCGCGTGCGCAGCGCGATCACCGCCCACAACGTGATCATCAACGGCGACTACGAGGGCGACGTCGACTGC
Organism: Candidatus Limnocylindria bacterium; assembly: GCA_035701385.1. Classification (GTDB taxonomy): domain Bacteria; phylum Chloroflexota; class Limnocylindria; order QHBO01; family QHBO01; genus DASSCW01. Next base: position 279 of record DASSNI010000164.1, read on the forward strand.
GGCGGCCGCTTCGAGATCGGGTCAACCGGCCGCGTGAAGGGCGCCGTCAAGACCCAGGTGCTGGTCGTCAAGGAGGGCGCCCACTGGGAGGGCTCGGTGGTGATGACCCACGAGGGTCCGCGCCAGCCGTCCAGCCAGTCCCAGTCCTCGCAGTCCCAGTCGTCGTCGCAGTCCTCGCAGTCCCAGAAGTCCGCGCCGCAGGCCCAGCCCGTGGCGGCCGGCGCCTCCGGGCAGGGCAGCATCTTCAGCAAGCAGGACCGCGAGGCATCGGGCGGCGAGCGCGCGGCGACCGGACCCGGCAACAACGGGCAGTAAGCCTCGAAGGGCGGCGCCCGGGGCGCCGCCGGTCCTGGTCGAGGTCACCCGCGGCGAAACGGTCGAGTCGCGCCATCGCGGCTCGATCGCGGTGGTCCATGCCAGCGGAGAGCTGGTCGCGTCGCTGGGCGACCCGCACGCACTGACCTTCATCCGCTCCTCCGCGAAGCCGTTTCAGCTGGCGCCGTTCGTGGTGTCGGGCCGCTTCGACCGCTACGACTTCCCATCGCCGGTCGAGGCGCTGGCCATCATGGCCGCCTCGCACGCCGGGGAGGATCGCCACGCGCGGACCGTGCAGACGCTGCTGCGCTCCGGTGGCCTCAGCCGCGAGGTGCTGGCCTGCGGCACCCATCCACCCTTCGACCGCGAGACCGCCGAGCGGCTGCTGCGCGACTCGGAGCCTCCGTCAGAGCTGCGGCACAACTGCTCCGGCAAGCACACCGGCATGGCGCTGCACGCCAAGGCAGCGGGCTGGCCGGTGGAGACGTACTGGCAGCCTGACCATCCGATCCAGCAGCTGGCCCAGGACGCCCTGGCCGCCGCCAGCGGCATGGACCGCGACGCGATCGTGTGCGCCACCGATGGCTGCGGCGTGGTCACCTTCGGCGTCCCGCTCGACCGGCTGGCGCTGGCATTCGCCCGCCTGGCCGATCCCGCCGCCGTGACGGACGGCGCACTGGGTGAGGCGCTGCGCCGCATTCGCGACGCCATGATGGCCCACCCGGAGCTGGTCGCCGGCGAGCGACGGCAGTTCGACACGGCGCTCATGCGGGCACTCCCCCGGCGGGTCGTGTCGAAGGTCGGTGCGGAGGGCGTGCAGGCGATCGGCCTGCTGGACGGCGGGGAGGGGGCGCGTGGCCTGGCCATCAAGATCGAGGACGGCGACGCCGCCCGGCGCGCCCGCTCCACCGCCACGCTGGCCGCGCTGCAGCAGCTGGGCGTGCTCGACGAGGAGACGGCGGGCAGCCGCAGCCTGGCGCCCTTCGCGTCACCGCCCATCCTGGATCCGCGCGGCGATCCCGCCGGCGAGGTGCGGACGGCCTTCCGACTCGGCTAGGGGGCAGGCCGCGTTCCGGGCTGCCGTCGCCCTGCCTGCTACCATCGGCCACCCATGAGCGACACCAGCGAGCGGCCGATCCGCGTCCGCATGGCGCCCAGCCCCACCGGGCCGCTGCACATCGGGACCGCGCGAACCAGCCTCTACAACTACCTGTTCGCGCGGCACCACGGCGGCACCTACGTGCTGCGCGTCGAGGACACCGACGCGGCGCGCAGCACCGTCGAGCACGAGCGCGACATCATCGACAACCTGCACTGGCTGGGCATCAGCTGGGACGAGGGTCCGCAGGTGGCGGGCGGCGAGGACATCGGCTCCTTCGGTCCCTACCGCCAGTCGCAGCGCATGGAGCTCTACGCCGCCGAGGCGTCCAGGCTGCTGGAGGCCGGGCACGCCTACCACTGCTGGTGCACGCCCGAGGAGCTGGAGGCCGTTCGCCGGCAGCAGGAGGCCAACCGCGAGGCCCCGCGCTACAACGGTCGCTGCCTGCGCCTGACCGATGCCGATCGCCAGCAGTTCGCCGCCGAGGGGCGCCGTCCTGCCGTGCGCTTCAGGGTCCCCGCCGAGACGATCCGCTTCGACGACCTGATCCGCGGCGAGGTCGAGTTCGACAACAGCCTGCTCGGCGACTTCGTGATCGTTCGGGCCGATGGCGTGCCGCTCTACCACTTCGTGGTGGTGATCGACGACGAGAAGATGGGCATCACCCACGTCATTCGCGGCGAGGACCACCTGTCGAACACGCCGAAGCACATTGCCCTGATCCGCGCGCTGGGCTACGCCGAGCCTCGCTTCGGTCACATCCCGCTCATCCTCAACCCCGATCGGTCCAAGATGAGCAAGCGCAAGTCGCAGACGGCGATCACCGCCTTCCGCGAGCAGGGCTACCTGCCCGAGGCGCTCGTCAACTTCCTGGCCTTCCTGGGCTGGTCGCCCGGCACCGAAGAGGAGATCTTCACGCTGGACGAGCTCAGCCAGCGCTTCGACCTCGACCACGTCCACAAGGCGGGAGCGGTCTTCGACCAGGATCGGCTCGACCACCTCAACGGGGTGTACATTCGGAGCCTGACCGATGAGCAGCTTGCCCTTCGCCTGCGCCCATTCCTGCCCGATGCGCTGGACGACGAGGCCGTGCTGCGCGTGGCGCCGCTCATCAAGGAGCGGCTCGTGCGCCTGGCGGATGCCGCGGAGCTGACCGCCTTCCTGACGGAGAGCGACGGCGAGGTCGCGGCGCTCTACGGGGTCGACCAGCTGGTCCCGAAAGGCCGCACTCCGGCCGATGCGGCCACGGCGCTGCGGGTTGCCCGCGACACGCTGGCGGAGCTGGACGACCGCGACTTCGCCGCCGACGTGCTGGAGTCGCGCAGCCGCAACGCGGCCGATGGGCTGGGCTGGAAGGCCGGCGACTTCTTCCGCCCGCTGCGCGCCGCGGTCACCGGCCGCCGTGTCTCGCCGCCGCTGTTCGGCTCGATGGAGCTGCTCGGCCGTGGCCGCGTGCTTGCGCGGCTGGACGCCGCCCTCGACAAGGTCGCCACCAACGGAGCGAACGCATGAGCGAGTTCGGGCTCGGCGAGCTGCTGCAGATGGAGCTGGTGGTGCCCATCCGCTCCTCGTCCGGCCAGGCCGTGGATCCGACCCGCGTGCCGATCGAGGGCATGCGCCACGGGACCGACGAGGCCGGCCGCTTCCTCGCCGCGTACAGCTCGGCCGACACCTACCACGAGTTCGGGCCGCCGGGCAGCGACGCCGTGCTGCTGCCGGCGCGCGAGGTGTTCGCCAAGGCAGACGCCGCGTCCGAGCGGGTGGTGATCGATGCCGGCGCGCCGGGCCAGCTGGAGGTGCCGGCCGCGGTACTGCCCTTCCTGGCGGCCGGAATCGACCCGGCATCACCGGAGGCCATGCGGGCGCGCCGCCCGTACGGCGAGCTGCCGCCGTTGGAGGCGCCGACCGAGGTGCCGCAGCCGTTCGGGGCCGCGGTCCAGGCCGAGCTCGCCACGCTGCCGCAGGTCGATCGCGCCTGGCTGCTGCGGGCCGGCACCGGCTGGACGATCGGCATCCAGCTCGTCCCCCAGGCCGATCTGGCGTCCTTCGACGAGGTGCGCAACCGGCTGCACGCGCTGGCCACCGAGCACCTCGGCGGGCGACGCGCGCTGGCCGTCACTGACCTGGGGGCGCCGGCCGTGCGCGAGGCGTACGAGAGCGTGGCCGGTCCCTGGTACCTGCGCACCGAGGAGAAGCCCAAGGGCATCATCGGCCGCTTCTTCGGGAACGAGTAGCCTCAGCTCGGCGGGTTGATCGCCTCGATCAGCCGCGCCACCAGGCCGCGCGGCTCGGCGCGCGGCACCACGTCCATCACCCGTCCATCGATCCCCACTGCGAAAGCAGTGGGCTCGGCATTGACGTTGCCGCGCTCCACGCGCGTCGGGATGCCCAGGATCTCCACCGCCGTGCGGCGCTCGTCGCAGAACAGCAGGTAGGGAAGCTCCAGCTCGGCGACATACACCGCCTGCTGGCGCTCCGAATCGGTCGTCACCGCCACCAGCCCGATGCCGCTGCGCTCCAGGCGCGGATAGGCGTCGGCCAGCGCGCGGGCCATCAGGTCCCCCTCGGCACGGCGCGCGCCGCGCAGCGAGGGGCCGGCGAAGAAGACGACGATCGACGGCTGCTTGCCGACGAAGGTGCGCAGGTTGAGCAGGTAGCCGTCGGTGGCGCGCAGTCCGACGGACGGCATCTGGTCGCCGATGGCCACCTTCAGCCCGGCGGCGCGTGTGAGGGTCACGCCCGGATTGTAGACGGCGCTGCCTCGGTCGCCGCGATCTCAGCCGTCGCCGCGATCTCGGTCGCTGCCGCGCCTTCGGGCGCCCCGCCGAGGTGGATGGAGCCTGCGGCCTCGTGGAGCAGCCCCTCCTCCGCCAGCGCGGCCACGACCGCCCGCTGATCGTCGGTCAGCTCGTCCAGCGCCAAGCGATGGCCTGCCGCCGCGGCCAGCGACCGGATGAGCGCGCCGCGCGCGGCCCGTGGCGAGCCGGCGAAGGCGGCCTGTCGCGTCACGGGAACGTGCCGGTCCGTATTCCGGCTCGGGCAGCCAGCAGCGATCGGGCAGGCGTCGCAGCGCGGGCGTCGCGAGCTGCAGATCCGCGCCCCGAACTCCATGCTGGCGTGCATCCAGCTGGCCGCCTCCAGGTCAGTGGTGGCCGGCCCGTCCGCGGCGGCCAGCGCATCGGCCAGGCGCTGCAGCTCGGCCCGCGGCACCTCATCGGCCAGGCCGTAGCGGCGGACCAGCCAGCGTCGGACGTTCGTGTCGACCGCCCCGACGGGCTGCCCGAAAGCGATGGCGGCCACCGCCCGCGCCGTGTACGGACCGATGCCCGGCAGTCCCTCGAGCCCGGCCACGTCAACCGGCCAGCCGTCTGTCGCCACCTCCCGTGCGGTGCGCTGCAGGGCCACCGCCCGACGGTTGTAGCCCAGCCCGCTCCAGGCGGCGAGCGCGGCGGCCGGCGTGGCATCGGCCATCGCGCGCGGCGTCGGGAAGCGGTCCATGAAGGCGCCGAAGCGTTCCGCCACGCGGGCGGCCTGCGTCTGCTGGAGCATCACCTCGCTGACCAGCACCCGCCACGGCTCGCGGTCGTGGCGCCACGGAAGGTCGCGGCGCTCGCGGGCGAACCAGGCCAGCAGGCGGCGGCGGATGCTGCGGGCATCCGGTGACCATCGGCCCATTCGAGAACCATCGACAGGCTGCATGAGCATTGGCCTACAGTGTCGCCTGATCGGAATCCCCGTGGGCTGCCTGGAGGAACACCGTGCTTCGTCGACCACGCCTCGTCGTGCTGATCGTCTCCGTCCTGACGCTGACCATCCTGCTGCCCGGGACGGCTCTGGCGGCGCCGACCCTGACCGGGCGAGTCGTGCAGGACGGCCTCTCGATTCCCTGGGACATCGCCTTCACCCCGTCCGGAAAGATGATCGTCACCGAGCGTCCGGGGCGCGTCCGCGTCTTCCACAGCGGCAACGTGCATGCGCGCCCCATGGGCACCACCACCCTGAGCAACGTGCACGCTGATGGCGAGGCGGGCGTGATGGGGATCGCCATCGATCCGAATTTCAAGTCGAATCGCTGGGTTTACATCTGCGTCTCGCGCGATGACGAGGGCCAGTGGCGCAACCAGCTCATCCGCTACAAGGTCAACGGCGCCTGGCACCTGGAGTTCGGCAAGTACCTGATCCGCCGCGGCATGCGCGCCAACACGATTCACAACGGCTGCGCCGTGGAGGTCGGGCCGGACGGGAAGCTGTGGATCAGCATGGGCGACGCCAACAACGGGATGGACGCCCAGGATCCCCACAAGCTGAACGGCAAGATCCTGCGCATCAACCGCGACGGGACCATTCCCGACGACAACCCGGTGTGGCCCGGCGAGAGCGGCCCGACGCGGGTCTACACCATCGGCCATCGCAACCCGCAGGGCATCGCCTTCCACCCCGAGAACGG
>DASSNI010000165.1:0-5066 GCA_035701385.1 Candidatus Limnocylindria bacterium
CGCACCTCTGCCGCCTCAGCGTTGGCGGTGTCGATGATCTCGCCGGCGCGCTGCTGGGCCATCCGCACCAGCTCGCGCTCCTCCAGCATCTGGGCGGCCTGCTCCTGGGCGCGGCCGATGATGGCGTCGCCCTCGTCGCGCGCACGGTCGGTGATGCGGCCGGCCTCCTCGGTGATGCGCTTGGCCTGGCGCACCTCGTCCGGCACGGCGGCGCGCAGCTGATCGATCAGCTCGAGCACGGCCGACTGGTCGAGCACGACGTTGTTCGTCAGGGGCAGCTTCTTGCCGGCGGCCACGAGGCTCTCGAGCCGCTCGACGAGGAAGATGATGTCCGTGGCCCTGCCCTCCGCTGGATCGGCGCGATTATAGACCCGCCTCGAACGCATCCCGGTGGCGCATTCCCGCGCAGGTGCGTCCCTCGTCGTGCGGTTTAAGGGCCGATTCTTCACCGGGGACCGCCGCCAGGAGTCGGATGGTCGGTTTATCGGCCATTGGTGCGCACGAACTGGGAAGAACGGTGCCCGCTACGCTCCGGCCGTACCGGTATGTCGCGCGAACGCCACGCAGCACGCCTGTCACGCGCTATTCCTGCCGATATTTCGCCCGTACCGCCGCCCCGAATCAGCTCCCCACAGCAAAGCGCTGGGCAAGCGCCGCCGCCACCGGGGCCGGCACCATGCCGGTCACGTCGCCGCCGAACTGGGCCACCTCCTTGGCGAGCGTGCTCGACAGGTAGCCGAACTCGAGCGCGGTCATCAGGAAGACGGTGTCCACCCGACGCTCCAGGCGGCGGTTGGTGTGGGCCATCTGCAGCTCGGCCTCGAAGTCGCTCACCGCCCGCAGGCCGCGCACGATGAAGCCGGCGCCGTTGCGCTCGGCGAACTCGACGGTCAGCCCGTCGAAGGCCTGCACGTCGACGTTGCCACCGAACTCCGAGACCGCGGCGCGGATCAGCTCCACCCGCTGCTCGACGGCGAACAGCGGCGCCTTCTTCGGGTTGTGCAGCACCCCGATCACCAGCTGGTCGAACAGCGCGGCCGCGCGGCGCGCCACGTCCAGGTGCGCCATGGTCATCGGGTCGAACGACCCGGGGAACACTGCGACCCGGCTCATCGCACCTCCAGGAAGGTCAGCGTGGTCTCGCCGAAGCGCCGCTCCCGCCACGGGCTGAGGCCCTCGGGCGACGGTACCTCGGTGCGCCAGAAATGCTTCACCACCACCGTGGCGCCGGGCGCCAGCAGCGGCACCAGGCGTTCGAGCGGCGCGAGGATAGCACGCTCCTCATACGGCGGATCCAGCAAGGCCAGCTCGTATGACGCCTCCCGCGGAGCCGATGCCAGGAACCGCATGACGTCCGTCGCATGCACCTCGGCACGCTCCGCCAGGTGCGTGCGCTCCAGGTTGGCGCCGATGACCCGGGCGGCCTCCCGGCCGCGCTCCACGAACGTCGCCGAGGCCGCTCCCCGGGAGAGCGCCTCGATGCCGATGGCCCCGCTCCCCGCATACAGGTCGAGCACGCGAGCGTCCGGCACCCGGTCACCCAGGATGCCGAACAGCGTCTCCTTCACCTTGTCGGTGATCGGGCGCGTGCCCTTGCCGCGGGGCGCGGCCAGTGGCACGCCGCGCGCCTCGCCGGCGATCACTCGCATGCCGTCACGCGGCGCTGCCCTCTTCCTCGCCGGGGGCGAACGCCTCGCGCAGGCGCAGCAGGCCGGGACGTCGGGCCAGCTGCGCATCGGCCGCGACCACGTCATTCGCCAGCTGGCGCGCCCGTTCGGCCAGCGCCAGGTGACGCGGCTCGAACAGCGACGCCACCTTCAGCGGCGGCAGGCCCGACTGCCGGGTGCCGACCACGTTGCCGGCCCCGCGCAGCCGCAGGTCCTCCTCGGCGATACGGAAGCCATCAGACGAATCGCGGACGGCGGCCAGGCGCTCACGGGATCGGTCATCGGTGGCGTCGGACAGCAGGATGCAGAAGGACCGATGCGGCCCGCGACCCACGCGGCCGCGCAGCTGGTGCAGCTGGGCCAGGCCGAAGCGCTCGGCGTCCTCGACCAGCATCACGCTGGCGTTCGGGATGTCGATGCCGACCTCAATGACGGTGGTGGCCACCAGCACGTCCAGCTCCCGCTCGGCGAAGCGCTGCATGGTCACGTCGCGCTCGTCGGCTCGCTGCTGGCCGTGCACCAAGCCGATGCGCAGCGCCGGCAACGCTCCGCGCAGGCGATCGACCTCCGCCTCGGCGCTGGCCGCCATCAACGCCTCGCTCTCCGCGACCAGCGGCACGACGACGAAGGCCTGCCGGCCCTCGGCGGCCTCCGCGGCGATGAAGTCCTCGATCCGGGGCAGCGCCGAGCGATCGCGGATCTCGGTGCGAATCGGCTGGCGGCCGGGCGGCAGCTCGCGCAGCGTCGAGATCGCCAGGTCCCCGTAGAAGGTCAGCGCCAGCGTGCGCGGGATGGGCGTGGCGGTCAGCGCCAGCAGGTGCGGCTCCAGGCCGTCGCCCTTGGCCTGCAGCGCCGCGCGCTGCGCCACGCCGAAGCGGTGCTGCTCGTCGACGACCGCCAGCCCCAGGCGCTGGAACTCGACCGCCTCGCTGATGACGGCGTGGGTGCCGATCACCACGCCGGCCTCCCCGGCGGCGATGGCGTCGTGGATCCGGCGCTTCTCGGCGGGCTTCAGGCCGCCAGACAGGAACTCGGCACGGACGTCCAGCGCCTCCAGCAGCGGCTGCAGCCCGGCGTAGTGCTGGCGCGCCAGGATCTCGGTCGGCGCCATGAGGGCCCCCTGCCAGCCGGCACGCACCACGCCGGCCAGTGCCACCGCGGCCACCGCCGTCTTGCCGCTGCCCACGTCGCCCTGCAGCAGCCGGCGCATCGGTCGGTCCGCCGCCAGGTCGGCGACGATCTCGTCGACCGCGGTGCGCTGGTCGCGGGTGAGAGCAAAGGGCAACCCACCAAGCAGCCGGTCGAGCTCCTCGTGGCTGACGGTCACCCCGGCGGCACGCAGCGCGACGCGCTCCTCTCGCTGCTGGGCAAGGGTGAGCTGCAGGGCCAGCAGCTCGTCGAAGGCAAGGCGGTCCAACGCATCGGACACGGCTGCCGCCTCCTCCGGGAAGTGGGCGCCGAACAGGGCATCGGCCAGTGGCAGGAGGTGGCCGCGTTCAGGGGGCAGCAGCGGATCCTCGACAGCCGGCAATGCGCGCTCGAGGATGCGGGCCAACAGCTCGCGCATCCGCTTCTGGGTCACGCCCGCGGTCAGCGGGTAGACCGGCACCACACGGCCGGTGTGAATCGAGTCGCGCCCCGCCGGCGAGAACTCCGGCGACACGAACTGCGGCCGCCAGCCGCGCAGCTGGACCTTGCCGCTTACCAGCAGCTCGTCCCCGGCGTGCAACCGGCTCTCGACGAAGCGACGGCCGAACCAGATGGCCTCCGCGCTGCCCGTGTCGTCGACCAGCTGGGCAATCACCCGCTGCGGCCGCCGGCCGAACCCCTTCTCGACCTTGACGTCGGTGACCCGCACGCGGGCCGACTGCTTCTCGTCGGGCAGCAGCTCGCCCAGCGGGCGAAGCTCGCTGAAGTCGTCGTAGCGGAAGGGCAGGTGGAAGAGCGCCTGGCGCGCGGTGGTGACGCCCAGCCGCGCCAGCGGGGCGATGCCGCGTGCCAGCTCAGGCATGGTGCCGCGGAGCGGCAGGTCCAGGTCCTCCGGCGCCAGTGCCCGCCGGCCCACCGCCGTCGATTGCATGGCCCGATCCTAGCGTGCTACGATCGGGTCAATCCGGCGGCGCCGAGGTGACGGTGCGCCGGTCCTTTCATGACTGGAGCTCCTCCCATGGCACGTGAGTGCGAGATCTGCGGCAAGAAGCCGATCACCGGCTGGAATCCGCAGTCGGTCGGGATGAACCGCAAGCGCGCTCTGCGCCGCTGGATCCCGAACCTGCAGCCGATGATGGTCAACCGCGACGGACGGATGGTCCGCGTCAAGGCCTGCTCCCGCTGCCGACGGACCGCCGAGAAGGTCTGAGCCTTCGCATAATCAGCCCCGGCTGCCGCAACGCAACCAAGGAGCTGATCGATGTCCACCGAGCGACCCGGCCCGACTGAGTCTCCCACCCCAACGCCGGACGCCGAACCGGCACCCATCCTCTCGCTGCGCGATCCGCGCGCAATCCAGATCCTGAGCACCGAGCACTGGAGCGTGCTCACCGCCCGCTCGCTGGCCTACAACGAGGCATTCACCCGCGCGGGCATGTTCCTGAGCTTCCTGTCCATGTCCTTCGTCGGGCTGGCCCTGCTGGCCGATGCCGCCGGATTCACCGGGCAGCTGCTGGGGCTGGCGGCTATCGTGCTCGGCTTCGACTTCGTGGTCGGCCTGACGACGTTCAGCCGGGTCAGCGGCGCGAACTTCGACGACCTGCGGGCGCTGCACGGCATGGCCCGCGTCCGGCACGGCTACGTCCAGGCCGCGCCGATGCTGAAGCCGTACTTCACCACCGCCACCAACGACGACATCCCGACCGTGCTGCTGGACTACGCCGCACCGGAGAGCTTCCTGGGCGGCATCGCCTACGGGCTCAGCTCCTCGCTCGGCATGATGGGCCTGGTCCTCTCGATGCTTGGCGGGGTCGAAGTCGGCGTCCTGGGCCTGCTGCTCGGAGCCGATACCACCACTGCTGTGCTGCTGGGCGTGGCGGCGGCGCCCCTCATCCTGCTGGCATTGATCGGGGCGACGCTGATCCGGATCCGGCGCAGCTGGACGCTCCTGCAGGCCCGCTTCCCGAGCACGCCGCCGAGCCCCGAGCCACCGGCCGCGGAGGCAGTCGCCGACTAGATCACTGCCCCGGACCCAGGTCGGACCCAGAGTCCAGGATCAGGGTGAACGGTCCGTCGTTCACCAGCTCTACCGCCATGCTCGCGCCGAAGCGGCCGGTCTCCACCCGGTGGCCCAGCGCACGGAGCGCCTCGACGACGCGCATGACCAGCGGCGCAGCCAGCTCGGGCGCGGCGGCATCGGTGAACCCCGGCCGGCGGCCGCGGCGCAGATCGGCGTACAGGGTGAACTGG
>DASSNI010000166.1:0-5495 GCA_035701385.1 Candidatus Limnocylindria bacterium
CACTGCGCGAGGCCGACGTGGTGCTGGTCTGCGTCGGCACGCCGTCCTCGCGAACGGGCGAGGCGGACCTGACCGCGGTGCACGCGGTGTTCGACACGCTGGGCCGCGAGCTCGACCACCGGGTCGTGGTCGCGCTGCGCAGCACCGTGCCGATCGGCACCACCCGGCTGGCGGAGCGGCAGCTGAACGAGGCGCTCGCTGCCCGCGGCATGGACTGGACCGTGCCGGTCATGGCCAATCCCGAGTTCCTGCGCACCGGCCGCGCGATCGAGGACTTCCTGCATCCGTCGCGCGTGATCCTGGGCCGGGCCGATGGCGACACGGACGACGACGTGGAGCTGCTGGCCACCCTGTACCGCCCATTGGAGGCGCCGATCCTGGTGGTCGACGCGGAGAGCGCGGAGCTGACCAAGAACGCGGCCAATGCCTACCTGGCGACGCGCATCAGCTTCATCAACGAGCTGGCGATGCTCTGCGACGCCAGTGGGGCGCACATCGACGATGTGCTGCGCGGCATCAGCTCGGACCCCCGCATTGGTGGCGACTATCTGAAGCCCGGCATTGGCTACGGCGGCTCGTGCCTGCCGAAGGACGTGCGCTCGATGATCGCCATGGGCAAGGGGCACGACGTCGACCTGGCGCTGGCGATCGCCGTGGACGCCGTGAATGCCAGCCAGCCGGACCACGCCGCGGATCGCCTGGAGGCGGCCCTCGGCGGCAACCTGCAGGGCCGCCGCATCGCCCTGCTGGGGTTGGCCTTCAAGCCCGGAACCGATGACGTCCGCGACTCCCCCGCCCTCGCGCTGGCGGCAGCGCTGCGGGATCGCGGCGCCTCGGTGGTCGGCTGCGATCCCAAGGCGGCGGCATCGGCCGCGCGTCACTCGCCGTGGCTCACCATCTGCGGCGAACCGAGCGAGGCAGCCGCCGAGGCCGATGCCATTGTGCTCAGCACCGAGTGGCCGGAGTACGTGACCCTCAACCCGGCCGACCTGGCAGCCGCCATGCGCGGTGACGTGCTGTTCGACGCGCGCAACGCGCTGGATCCGGCGCCCGTGCGCGCGGCGGGGCTGCGCTACCTGGGCGTCGGCCGGGGATCGCCCGCCGCGGCTTGATCGGCCGGGGCCCGCTCGCGTTCCTGACGCAGCCAGGCGCAGAAGCGGTCGATCCCCTCGGCGAACGTGACCTGCGGCTCCCAGCCGAGCACCTGGCGGGCGCGGCTGACGTCGGCGTGCGTGGCCGGCACGTCGCCGGGCTGGGCCAGGGCCAGCTGGCGCGTGGCGATGACGCCCAGCGCGCGCTCCAGCTCGTCGATGACCTGCGAGGTGAGCACCGGGCGGTCGCTGCCGACGTTCACCACCAGGTGGCCCCGCTCCACGTCCGCCAATCGCAGCAGCGCCTCGACCACGTCATCCACGTACGTGTAGTCGCGCAGCCCGCGGCCCTCGTCGAAAAGCACGACCGGCTCCCCGTCGAGCATGCGCCGCGCGAAGCCGTGGATCGCCAGGTCGGGACGCTGCCGCGGCCCGTAGACGGTGAACAGTCGCGCAACGCCGACCGGCAGCCCCGTGGCCCGGTGGTGGGCAAAGGCCAACGCCTCGCCGGCCACCTTGGTCGCCCCGTAGGGCGACTCCGGGCGGCCGCGGGCCTGGTCCTCGACGAATGGGCGCCTGTCGTCATCGCCGTAGATCGAGCTGGAGGACGCGAACACGACGCGCGCATGGGCGGCCGCGGCGGCGGACAGCGTGTTCTGGAAGCCGGCCACGTTGGTGGCCACGTAGCCGGCCGGGTCGGCGATGGATGGGCGCACACCGGCCCGCGCGGCCAGGTCGAAGACGACGGAGGGCTCGGCGGCGAGCACGGCCTCCCGAACGGCAGCCGCGTCGCGCGTGTCGAGCTCGCGCAGGGCGAAGCCCTCCGCGCCCATGGCGGACCGCAGGTTGCGCTCCTTCGCTGAGCGCGCATAGCTGGACTCGTCGAACGAGTCCAGGGCCGTCACCTGCCAGCCGTCGGCCAGCAGCCGGTCGCACAGCGTGCTGCCCACGAATCCGGCCCCGCCGGTCACCACCGCACGGCGGTCAGCAGTCATTCGGTCATCCTCGAGCCTTCCTTCGCAGCCACCAGGCGCTGATCGCGCCGGCCGTCAGCGCCCAGACCAGGTAGCCGATGCCCAGCACCAGCGGATCGGACGCGCCTTCGGCGTCGTTCAGCCAGCTTCGCACACCCAGCGTCACTGGCACCGCCAGCGCTCCGCCACCCAGGGTGGCGAGGAGCACCGCGGTCAGCAGGGCGACGAGGCGCTGGCGGGTCACCCGCGAACGCTAGCGGTTCGCGGGCCCGCCTGGGAACTCCTCCCTCCGGATCCGGCTCAGCCGGGGCGAGCGCCTCCCCGCTGGCTCATGGCCAGCTCGGGTTGAGCGGCGGCTGGCCGACGCCGTTGTAGTACCTGCCGCCGTCGTTGCGCACCGCGGCCAGCAGCCAGGCCGTGATCGCGTCGACGGCGGGCCGTCGGGCGCCGACGTAGCCGAGCACGATCGCCTGCGTGTCCCCGCCGGCGGAGCGGACCGAGGGCGCAACCATCGGTGCATCGGCCCTGACGGCCGCATCCACCGCCCCGAAGCTGTAGTCGAGCGCACGGGTGGTGCGGTCGACGTACACGCTGTTGCGGGTGAGGTAGCCGTCCTTGTTCACCGCGCGGAACGGCATGCGCTGGTCGAGCGCGGCATTGCCGAAGGCCTGCGCCGTGGCGGCGCCACGCTTGTACACGGTGCCGATGATGTTCAGGCCGCCCAGGGCGTCGCCGTACGGCGCCTTGTTGTGCCCGAAGATCATCGAGTCGACGATGTCGACCGGTCCCGCCTTGCGCAGCTGCGGGTTGCGTGTCTCGTTCAGCGCGATCAGCGAGCGATAGATCGTGATCCGCTGCGGGCCGATGGCCTGGCCATCCAGCGCCGTCATGTTCAGGCCCATCGAGTGGCCGTACACGTCGTCATTTGCCTCGGGATGGCGCGACTTCACCAGTCCGCCGGCGATGATCACGCCGTCCAGCGTCACGTCGGCGATGTCACCCAGCAGTGCGAACGTCACGTCCGGGCCCCACCACGCCTCGACGTGGTCGAAGTAGAGGCCGCGGATCCGCCCGTTCCCGGCATTGACGGTGATGGCGTCCAGCACCTGGGCGTCGCCCGACTGGTCGCCCGCCCGGCTCTTCACGTCGCGCAGCAGGACGTTGCCGGCCGGCGGAACGATGCGCAGCGAGCCACCCTTGAACACGATGCCCGCCTCGCTGTTGTCGAGCGTGAAGTTCTGGACGTCGATCTGCAGGTCGTCGCCGGCCAGGTCCCAGGTGCCGCTCCCCCGCAGTACCACGTGGTTGCCCTGACGGATCGCTCCCCGCAGCTCGCGCAGCGAGCTGGCAACCACCACGTTGCTGCCACCGGTCACGCCGGCTCCATATCCGACCCGTGGCCCGGATGGAGCAGGCTCCTCGGCAGGCGGCTTGGGCGTGGCGTCGGGCGTCTGCGTCGGCTTGGGGGTCGGTTTCGGTGTCTCCGCCGGGGTGGGATCCGGCTGGCTGCTGGGCGTCGGCTGCGGGGTCTCGCCGCCGGCCGCTTCCGGCGACCCGACGGTGACGGCCAGCGCGGCCAATGGCCTGCCCTTGCCGTGCCGGCCATTGGCCATGAAGACGGCCTGCAGCTGGTAGGTGCCAGCGTCCATGCCCTTCGGGATGGTGGCCACCACGTCGAACCTGCCGCTCCGGTTGCTGAGGGCGTCCGGCAGCCAGTCGCGTGGCTGGCCGTCCCAGCGCAGCTCGAAGGCCTTCTCACGGGCGAAATCGGTGCCATGAATGACGATCGTCGCGCCGGGCTCCACCGTGCCCTCCACCGCGAGGCGCGGGCGTGCCATGCCGAAGACCAGGTACGGCAGCAGCAGCGCGGGTATCAGCAGCAGGATGGGCAGGGTGGCCAGCCAGTCGGCCAGCCAGGGGCGCGGGGCGGATTGGCTAGGGGCCGATGCGTCCGGCGTGCTCGGGACGCGCGTAGAGAGGGGCAACGACTTGTAGCGCATCGGGGGTCAACTCCATTCTCCGTAGGTTGACCCTAGTCGCCGAGATGCGTCCTCGGCTGTAGCGAAGTCTTCCCATCCACGACCCGAGGGCACCGGTCGCTCCCACCCAGCTCGCGCACTGTTCCGCACCAGAGTGTGGCACACCGCACCGCGGGGCCACCAGCGGTACCAACCCCCGCCCAGGTACCAAGGTTTTTCGGCTACCAGGCAATGCCGGCGTAGCGCGCCGGGTCCATCGGCTCCATGCCCTTCAGCCGCACGAGGTCGATGACCTGCTGGCCGTCGCGCAGGCCGCGCAGCACCTCGGCGTGCGCCGGGTCCGGGTTGCCGACGATCACGACCTCGCTGTGGTCGAGCAGCTGGCCGGGGGTGTCGGTGAGGATCTGGACGATGTGCGGGATCTCCTGCTCGATGTACGCGCGGTTGGCGCCGTGCAGGTTCGCGTACGAGACGTTCGGGTCGTGGACCCGCACGTCGTAGCCTCGGCCGATGAGCCGTTCCACCAACGCCACCAGCGGGCTCTCGCGCAGGTCGTCGGTGCCGGCCTTGAAGCTCAGCCCCAGCACGCCGATGCGCCGCGCCCCGGTGGCCCGCACCAGCTCGTAGGCGCGCGCCACGTGCAGGTCGTTGCTGGGCAGGATGGCCGACAGCACCGGCACCTCGACGTCGTTGCGCCGCGCGTCATACAGCAGGGCGCGCAGGTCCTTGGGCAGGCACGAGCCGCCGAACGCGTAGCCGGGGCGCAGGTAGGTGGTCGAGATGTTCAGCTTCCGATCGCGGCAGAAGATGTCCATCACCTGGTGGCTGTCCACGCCGTGCGCGGCGGCGATGACGCCCACCTCATTGGCGAACGTCACCTTCAGCGCGTGGTAGGCGTTGCAGACGTACTTCACCATCTCGGCGACCTGGATGGAGGTGCGGATCAGGTCGCCCTCCAGCCCGGCATACGGAGCGGCAGCGTCATCCACCGCGCGCTCGCTCTCGCCGCCGATGATCGTGAACGGCGGACGGTGGAAGTCCTCGATGGAGCTGCCCTCGCGCAGGAACTCGGGGTTGTAGCTGACGCCGAAGTCGACGCCCGCCTTTCCGCCGGAGTGTTTCTCCAGCAGCGGGATGACGTGCGCCTCGGTGCTGCCGGGCAGCATCGTGCTGCGCACGACCACGGTGTGCCAGGTGCCCTTGCGGCCGATGGCGCCGCCGATACTCTCCGCCACGCGCTCCACTGCCGACAGGTCCAGGCTGCCGTTCGCGTTGCTCGGCGTGCCGACGCAGATCATCGACATGTCCGAATTCAGGACGGCCTGTTCGCCGTCACTGGTGGCCCGCAGGCGCCCGGATGCGACGCCGGCGGCGATCAGCTCGTCCAGGCCGCGCTCCACGATGGGGCTGCGGCCGGCGTTGATGGTGTCGACCTTCAGCGGGTTGAGGTC
>DASSNI010000167.1:0-4139 GCA_035701385.1 Candidatus Limnocylindria bacterium
CTGGTGCGCTACGACGAGGTCGCGGCCGGGGCCATCCACCACGCCATCCGCTTCACCGCGCCGCGGACGCGCAGCTCGCACATCTACCCGGCTCGCCATCACGCCGGGGCCGGCTGGTCGTCCAGCCTGCCGCCGATGGGCACGCGCGTGCGGCTGAAGAAGTGGTTCGACATCAGCGGCTTCAGCCCCCGGGTGCAGGTCATCCTGCGGGCCATGAAGCGCTACGGGATGATCCTGGCGGACAACGGCTCGGCCTGGTACTTCAGCGGCACGTCCGACGTGCGTTGGAGCGACGACGAGCTGAACGAGCTGAAGACGCTGAAGGGAAGCCTGTTCGAGGTGGTCGACACCTCGAGCCTGCGGAACGGCTAGCGGCTACGCCTCCGGGCCGCTGGTGAGGCGGCGGCGGGTCTGCACGTCAACCTTCGACTCGCGGCCCTCGTGGGCCGGATGCTCGACCAGCGCGATGAGCCGGCTGGCCATGAATCGACCGGTGCGCACCGGGGTGCCGCCGCGGGTCACCTCGCTGACCTCCACCACGCCACGGCTGGTGGTCACTTCCAGGCGCCGTCCGGCGCGCGTGGCCTCGATCACGAAGGTCTGCACGCCCTGCCCGGTGTCGACCACTGCCTCGACCCGATCGCCTCGCATGCCGCGCATGCTACGCCGGGGCGTCGAATTCAGGGAGAGGGCGAGGGGCTCGGGCTTGGCGTGGGCGTTGGGGTCGGATCGGGCGTCAGGAACACCGCGCCCGACTGGACGATCCAGTAGCCGGCCAGCGGGCCGTCGACCAGGTAGAACCAGCTTCCGTCCCGGCCGGCCAGCGGGCCAAGCTTGGAGGCATGCGCGGTCGCCGGCTCATCCAGCTCCAGGGAGCGGCCCTTCAGGATGGCGCCGCGCTTGTCGAAGCGATAGGCGGCATGGTTGCCCGCCAGCAGCGTGACCTCCTCGGCCGGCTCGAACAGCGGTTCCTCGGGGACGATGGCGGAGCTGTGTGGCCAGCGCCCGTGGACGGCGCGGTACACCGCCCGGTAGGCGTCGATCCGGCCGAAACGCGTGAAGGACCACGGCGTGTCGACGGTGGCGCCGGTCAGGATGGACTCGATCTCGGAGCGGCTGATGCCCGGACGCGCCGCGTCCATGAGCGCGGCGATCCCCGAGACCACCGGCGTGGCCGCGCTCGTCCCGCAGAACAACCCGTAGCTTGACCCCACCTTGGTGGCCCATGTGCAGCCCGGCGCGCTGACGTCAACCCAGCTGCTCGAGTAGTTCGACCAGTCGTACTGCAGGTCGTTCACGCTCGAGGCGGCCACGCTGATCACGCCATGGAAGGCGGCGGGGTAGAACAGGTTCTGTGAGCCGAAGTTGCCGGCGGCGCCGATGACCACCGTCCCCTTCGATCGCGCGTACGCCACTGCGTTGTACAGGGTGCTGCCGCCGGTCGGGCCGCCGAAGCTCAGGTTGATGACATCCGCCTTGTGGTCGGCTGCCCAGATGATGGCCTTGGCCGCCACCGTCCAATAGCCGGTGCCGTTTGCCGCCAGCGCCTTCAGCGGCATGATCCGGCAGCGCGGGCACATGCCGGCCACGCCCATCGAGTTGGCGGTGGCGGCGATGATGCCGGCCACCGAGGTGCCATGCCCGTTGTCGTCACCCGGCCGGCGGTCGTTGTGCACGAAGTCGTAGCCGTCCACCAGCCGATCGACCAGGTCCGGGTGGTTGCGCTGCACGCCGGTGTCGACCACGGCGACCACGGTCTGCCAGCCGCCACGCTCCAGGTTCCATGCCTGGCGGGCGCGCACCTGGCGCTGCTCCCATTGCTGCGCCCACAGCGGGTCGTCCGGCATCCAGTCCACGGTGAGCAGGCCGTCCGTCTCCACGTTGAGCACGCGCGGGTTGCGGGACCACGCCGAGCGCACGTGCTCGGCGGCCACTGCCGGCACCTCCACGACCCGCACCTTCAGCTGGTCGATCCGCTCCACGACCTGGCCGCCGTCAGCAGCCGCCATGCGGTCGAGCCCGGCCGATGGCGTGTCGGAGCGGAAGGTGACCACCAGTCGGACCTTGGCAGGCGCCCCGGACGCGCCGATCGGCACGGCAAGCGTGCTGGCGACCAGGGCGAATGCACTCAGCAGGCCGATGAGGCTGGAATGGCGGGGACGCGGCACGCTGATGGGGACCTCGCTGCATTGGCTCGGATGCGCAGCGCGCTCCGCCCCCTCCTGGCAGCGGACGTCGCCCCGCGGCAGCTGCAAGCATCGTCCACGGTACCCTGCGCGAACACCCGGCCGTTCGTCCCGGCCGCATGGCCCTTATGGGTTGCGTCACCATGGCGGGCATGAACCACGCGTCGCCCGCAGTCGGACCGGGCCCTTCGGCCTGGGAGACGCAATCCGCCGCCGGGCGGCTGGCGTTCGCGATGGTCCTGGCGGTGGCCATGGCAACCGGCACCTTCGCCGGCTACGCGTTCGGCGTGCTGGGGCCGCTGATCCTGGACGAGTTCGACCTGAGCCGCTTCGAGCTCGGCCTGCTGACGACCTTCTTCTTCGTGATCGGCGGCCCGCTTTCGCTGGCCGCCGGGCGGGCCACCGACCGCTATGGGGCGCGGGTGGTGATGCTGGTTGCGTTCGCCGCAGTCAGCGTCGCGCTGGTCGTGATGGCGGCGGCCCCGATCTACCCGGTCATGCTGGGTGGCGCCGCGCTGGCGGGGATCGCGCTGGCCACCGGCAACCCGGTCACCAACAAGCTGGTTGCCGTGCACCTGCCGCCCGGCCGGAGAGGCCTGGTGATGGGCGGCAAGCAGGCCGGTGTGCAGGTGGGAGCCTTCCTGGCCGGCGCCGTGCTGGCCCCGGTGGCCGCCCTGGTCGGCTGGCGGCTGGCCCTCGGCTGGAGCGCGGCCGTGCCGCTCCTGGGGCTGCTGGCGGCGCTGCTGGTGGTGCCTGCGACGACCGGTGCCGCGCGCCGGGAGGCCGTGGACGCGGCGCGGACAGCGGCCATGCCAGCCGGCGTGTGGCGGCTGGCGCTCTACGCCTTCCTGATGGGCGGCGGCGTGGCCGCGGTGAACGCGTACCTGCCGCTGTACCTGGTGGAGCGTGGCGGCGCGTCCCATGAGCTGGCGGGGGCGGTGGCCGCCACCATCGGCGCGGTGGGCATCGGCTCGAGAATCGCGTGGGGATGGGCGAGTGAGCGCATGCCGTCGTATCGCATTCCGCTGGTCAGCCTGGCGGCCGGTGCGGTGCTGGCGGTGCTGCTGCTGCTGGGCGTGGCTGGCATCGGCCTGTGGGTGGCGTGGCCAGCAGCAGCGCTGTTCGGCGCCACCGCCGTGAGCTGGAACTCGGTGGGCATGCTGGCGGTCATCACCGCCTCCGGCAGCGGGCTTGCCGGCCGGGCCTCGGGCATCGTGGTCTTCGGCTTCTACGTCGGCTTCGTGGGCATGCCGCTGCTGTTCGGGTGGCTCGTAGATTCGCTGAACGACTACGCGCTGGCGTGGCTGCTGGTCGCCGGGCTTTTTGCGACAGCCGCGGGCGTGGTGGCCTCGGTGAGCACCATGAGCCGGGGGAGCGATCCGGCCTAGCATTGGAGCCATGCTCCCCACGTCCCGGCTGAGCCGTCGCTCGCTGCTCGCGGCGGCAATGGGTGGCGTCGGCGCGTTGCTGGCCGCCTGCCTGTCGCAGGCGACCCGCACGGGCAGCCAGCTCCCCACGGGTACGCCGCTCGCCACGCCGAGCCCCGCAACCAGCCCGACGCCGTCGGTTGCCACGCCGCCCGGGCCGAGCCTGGAGGCGCGCATCGCCCAGATGCTGCTGGTCGGCTTCCGCGGCACCGACGCCTCCAGTGCTGCGCCCATCGTGGAGGACATCCGTCGCCGCTCCCTGGGTGGCGTGGTGCTGTTCAGCAGCGACCAGCCAACCGGGTCGCCGGTGCGCAACGTCATCTCGCCGGAGCAGGTCGCCGCCCTGACCGGCGCGCTGCAGGATGCCGCCGCCGATTCAGAGTTGAGAGCCCCACTGCTGGTTGCCGTGGACCAGGAGGGCGGCCTGGTGGCCCGCCTCGATCCGGCGCACGGATTCCCCGCCACGCCGAGCGCGGCCGAGCTGGGAGCGCGCAACGATCCGGCCTACACCAGGCGCCGCTCGGCG
>DASSNI010000168.1:0-6809 GCA_035701385.1 Candidatus Limnocylindria bacterium
ATCCTACGACGAAACCCGACGGCGCTCGAGCACCTGGTGGGATATCAGGAGGTGGAGGCGACGACGGGAATCGAACCCGTGTAAACGGTTTTGCAGACCGCTCCCTGACCACTCGGGCACGTCGCCACCGATCAGCTCAGGCACCATCGGCGCCTGGCTGCCCCGCGAGGATTCGAACCTCGGTTCACGGATCCAAAGTCCGCTGTCCTACCACTAGACGACGGGGCATCAGAGCCACCGACGAGGCTAGCAGGTCAGCCGATGCACTGGCACCCGCGGGGCATAAAAATGGAGCGGAAGACGGGACTCGAACCCGCGACCCTCACCTTGGCAAGGTGATGCTCTACCAACTGAGCCACTTCCGCCCGTTTGCTTCCCGATGCGCTGGCCGAACGATGGTGCCGAGGGTCAGATTCGAACTGACGACACCCGCCTCTTCAGGGCGGTGCTCTACCAACTGAGCTACCTCGGCCCGTCAGGCGGCGGCCTTCGCTCGTCGTCGCGTATCGGTTGGCGAGGGTAGCACAGGGCTCGTCGGACCATCAAGGCGACCCGTGAAACTGCATGAAGCGGTCTGACGCGTAGGTGAGATGGGTCGCGGGCAGCCCGACCGCCTACGGCAATGCGTTTGGATCCTGGCCGAACTGGCCGGCAAGGGCCCGGAGCGCGGCGACCCGTTCGGCGAGCGGCGGGTGCGTGTCCCACATCGACTTCGCGCGCTGCTCGAACGACTTGATGGGGTTGACGATGTACAGGTGCTGTGTCGCCCGGTTCGCCACCTCGAGTACCTCTGGATCGGACGAGATGGTCTGCAGCGCGCGCGCCAGGCCCATCGGATTACGGGTGAGCTCCACCGCCGAGACATCGGCCAGCGCCTCGCGGCGGCGGCTGACCGCCAGCTGCACGAGCCGCCCGATCAAGGGCGCGACCAGCGCCAGCACGATGGCCAGGATGAACAGGATGGCGGCCGCTCCCCCGCCTCCCCCGCGGTCCGAGTCGCGGCTGCGGCGCCCGCCGCCGAACCAGAACGTGTAGCGCAAGAACCAGTCGGCCAGCAGGGCAATGGACCCGACCAGCACGCCGACCAGCAGCGTGAAGCGGATGTCGTAGTTGCCGACGTGGCTCATCTCGTGCGCGATGACGCCCTGCAGCTGCTCGCGGTCCATCTTCTGCAGCAGCCCGGTGGTGACCGCCACCGAGGCGTGCTGGGGATCGCGCCCGGTCGCGAAGGCATTCGGCGCCGTGTCGTCGATGACGTAGACCTTCGGCATCGGCTGGCCGCCGGCCAGGCTCATCTCGGTCACGACGTTGAGGAGCTGCTTGTACTCGTCCGGTGGGTTCGCCCGGTCGACCTCCCTGGCGCCGGATGACAGCAGCACCAGCTGGTCGCCGGCGAAGTAGGAGCCGATGCTCATCACGGTCGCGACGATCAGCGCCACCACCACCCCGCCCCAGCCGAAGCCGGTGGCGTAGCCGATGGCGGCGCCCAGCGCAGCCAGCACGAGCGCCACGATCACGACCAGGAACCAGCTGTTTCGTCGGTTCCGGTCGATCTCGCGGTAGAAGGTTGTGGGCGCCGGGCGTGCGCTCATGGCCTACGCCCCGCCGTGGGTTGTATCGGGCTCAGCCCTGCGGTGGAGCGCTCGGCGGCGTCGTCGGAGGGGGTGCCGCGGGAGGCGGGGCCGCCGGTGGTGCCGTCTGCGGGGGCTCCGTGCGCAGGTTGACCTCGGGCACCGCGGCATCGGCCTCTTCGATCTGGAAGTAGTCGCGCTCGCGGAAGCCGAACATGCCGGCGATCAGCACGTTCGGGAAGGTCTGGATGCTGGTATTGAACTCGCGGACTGTGCTGTTGTAGTGCTGCCGGCTGAAGCCGATCTGGTTCTCCGTGGTGGTCAGCTCTTCCTGCAGCTGCATCACGTTCTGGTTCGCCTTCAGGTCGGGGTAGTTCTCGACCAGGGCGAACAGCTGCCGCAGCGCGCCGGTCAGGAAGTTCTCCGCCTGGGCCGATTGGCCGGCTGCCGCCGGGCCGGCCTGCTGGGCCGATACCGCCTGGTTGCGGGCCTCGATGACTCGAGTCAGCGTCTCCTGCTCGAAGTCCATGTAGCCCTTCACCGCGTTGACGAGGTTCGGGATCAGGTCGTGCCGGCGCTTGAGCTGCACGCTGATCTGGTTCCACGCCTCATCGACCATGTTCCGCAGCCGGACCAGGCCGTTGTACGTGAAGATCAGGAACAGGACGACAAGCGCGATGACGACGAGGACGATGATCCAGATGAGATCCATGCTGGATGCTCCACGCTTCGGGGTGGTGGTCGCCCCGAATGCTAGCAGGGCTGCCACTGCGTGCATGGTTGGTGGGCGGTGAGGGACTCGAACCCCCGACCCCCTCGGTGTAAACGAGGTGCTCTAACCAGCTGAGCTAACCGCCCGAGGCGCAGGGTACACCGGCTCGAGCCGCTGGCTCCGCTCTCCGGCCTGCGGATGGTCCTGATTCACACGTGGAAGGTCCGGCGACTTCCGTGCGTGACGCGGCCCTCAATTGCATGTGCCGGTTTTCAGCGTCTCCGGGCTCCCTCGGCGACCACCGCGTCCAGTACGAAGAGCGGAATCACCCGCTTGGTGCGGCGCTGGAATGCCGCATACATCGGATATCCGGCAGCCACCAGAGCCCACAGCTGCTGGCGCTCCTGGCCGCCGACCTCGCGGGCGCGGACACGGCGCGTGGTCTTGCCGACGGTGAGCGATGCCACCGGGTTGGCGCGCAGGTTGTGCACCCAGGCCGGGTTGCGGGCGGATCCGCCCAGCGAGCCCACGACGACGAGCGCGTCGCCATCGGCAAAGTCGCCATCGGCAAACGCGTACAGGGTGACCGGACGCGGCTCGCCGGACTTCGCGCCCACGGTGGTGAGCCGGACAGTCAGCCGCTCGACACGCGGGGCGGGCGTCATCGGCCAGAGGAGGAAGGAGGAAGTGGTGCCCAGGCCGGGACTTGAACCCGGATGAGTTGCCTCATACGCCCCTCAAACGTACGCGTATACCAATTCCGCCACCTGGGCAGGTGCTGCGACTGTGAGGGTAGTGGTACCGAGGGAGGGACTTGAACCCACACGACCGTAATGGTCACTAGGTCCTGAACCTAGCGCGTCTGCCTATTCCGCCACCTCGGCACGCGGTCACCGAACGCCTGGGCGGTCGGTGAGGTCGGGCGATTCTAGCATGGGCCGATCGGCGGGCCAACCGGCTCCGATGGTCGGCCGCCCGGCGGCAAAGCCCACCCCGGCCGGCCGAATCCGGTAGCCTGTCGGGTCCCATGCCCAAAGTCATGATCGAGGCCGTCGGCCTCCACAAATCCTTCGGCGAGACCCATGCGCTGCGCGGCCTCGACCTCGACGCACGCGAGGGAACGATCCTCGGCGTGCTCGGCCCGAACGGGGCCGGAAAGACCACCGCGGTGCGCATCCTGACGACGCTCACCCATCCGGACAGCGGCAAGGCGACGGTGGCGGGCATCGACGTGCTGCGGCACCCGGCCGAGGTGCGCTCCTGCATCGGCGTGGCGGGCCAGTACGCCGCGCTGGACGAGCTGCTCACCGGCCGCGAGAACCTGCACATGATCGGCCGGCTGTACGACATGGAGTCGCGCACCATCCGCCAGCGCACAGAGGAGCTGCTGACCCGCTTCGAGCTGAACGACGCGGCCGACCGCACCGTGAAGACCTACTCCGGCGGCATGCGGCGGCGCCTGGACCTGGGGGCCGCGCTCATCTCGCAGCCGCCGGTGATCTTCCTGGACGAGCCGACCACGGGCCTCGACCCAAAGGGCCGCCTGGAGATGTGGGACCTGATCGCCGGCCTGGCGAAGGGCGGCACGACTGTGCTGATGACCACCCAGTACCTGGAGGAGGCGGATCGGCTGGCCGATGACATCGTGGTCATCGATCACGGCAGGGCCATCGCCCGCGGCACCGCCGACGAGCTGAAGCGGCAGGTCGGCGGCGAACGCCTGGAGGTCACCATCTCCGATGCGCCCCATCTCGACGCCGCCCGACGCGTGCTCGAGTCCCTGGGCGAGGGTGATTGCCACGTGGAGGCCGAGGACCGCCGACTGAGTGTCGCGGTCGCTTCGCACGACGGCGTGCTGACCCGCGCCATCCGGGAGCTGGACAGTGCCGGGGTGCGCGTGGACGACATGCGGTTCCGCCGCCCGACGCTGGATGAGGTCTTCCTGACGCTGACCGGTCGACCGGCCGAGGAGCAGCCCGCCGAGGAGACAGCCGCCGAGGAGGTGCCGGCATGAGCGGCTTCGCCGGCTGGCTGAGCGACAGCCTGGAGATGATGCGCCGCAACCTGCTGCACATCCGGCGCACGCCGGAGCTGCTGCTGGACGTGACGGTCAGCCCGATCATGTTCGTGCTGCTGTTCAGCGTGGTCTTCGGCGGAGCCATCAACGTCGGTGGCGAGGGCGGCGCGAGCCAGTCGTACACGAACTTCCTGATGGCCGGCATCTTCGTGCAGACCGTGACCTTCGCCGGCGTGTATACCGGCGTGCTGCTGGCCAACGACCTGCAGAAGGGCATGATCGACCGATTCCGCTCCCTGCCCATGGCGCAGTCGTCGGTCCTCACCGGGCGCACGCTCACGGACCTGCTGCGCGCTGCACTGGCGGTGGCGATCATGTGGATCGTCGGCATGATCGTCGGCTTCCGCCCGGCCGGCGGGGTCGGCGGCAGCCTGGCGGCCATCGGCATCATCCTGCTCTTCGGCTTTGCCGTGTCGTGGATCGGCGTGGCGGCCGGGGCGGCGATGCGCACGCCCGAGGCGCTGCAGGGCGTGGTGTTCACCGTCGTGTTCCCGCTGACGTTCGTGAGCAGCGCGTTCGTGCCGACCGAGACCCTGCCCGAGTGGCTGCGGCCCTTCGCCGATAACCAGCCCTTCACCGTGGTGGTCAACGCGGTGCGCGACCTGGTGCTGGGCACGCGCAACTACAACGCCGAGCTGCCGGCGATCATCTGGTCGATCGGGCTGCTGCTGGTGGCCTTCCCGCTGGGGCTCTGGCTCTACAACCGCCGCACCACGCAGTAGCCGGCGCGGCCCGGAGGCAGATCAGGCGGCGGGCTGGAGCAGGTTCAGCAGGCTGAAGACAACGAACAGGACGGCGAGCACGATGGTCAGGCGGAACAGCGTCCGCTCGATGCCGCGCCGGCTGCGATAGGCGGTCACCTCGCCGCCGAACGCTCCGCCCAGCCCCGTCCCGCGCTGCTGCAGCAGGATGGAGGCGATGAGCGCGGCAGCCAGGATCATCTGGGCCACGATGAGGGGTGTCATAAGCCGGCGCAGTCTAGCAAATCAGCCCTCGAGCAGCGAACGGCCGGTCATCTCCGGACCGGGCGGCAGGTCCATCAACTGGCAGATGGTTGGCGCCACGTCAGCCAGGATTCCGTTCCGCAGCGGGGTCTCCCGCCACGGCGCCCCCACCAGCGCCACTGGCACCGGCGAGGTGGTGTGCTTCGTCTGCGGTTGCCCTGCCTCGTCACGCATCTCCTCGATGTTCCCGTGGTCGGCGGTCACGATCAGCGCGCCGCCGGCGGCCAGGGTCGCGGCGGCCAGCTCCCCCAGGCAGCCATCCACCACCTCGGCGGCCTGCACGGCCGCGTCCCATACGCCAGTGTGGCCGACCATGTCGGGGTTGGCGTAGTTCACGATGATGAAGTCGTACGCGCCCGAGCCGATGGCGGGCAGCAACCGGTCCGTGATCTGTGGCGCGCTCATCTCAGGCGCCAGGTCGTACGTCGCCACGTCCCGCCGCGAAGGCACCAGGATCCGATCCTCTCCGGGCAGCTGCGCCTCCACGCCACCGTTGAAGAAGTAGGTGACGTGCGCGTACTTCTCGGTCTCGGCGACGTGCAGCTGGCGCTTTCCGAGGCGTGACAGGTACGCCGGCAGCGAGTCGATGACCACCGGCGGAAACGCCACCGGCACCGGCAGCTCCTCCGGCGCCTGGTACTCGGTCAGCGTGGCGACAAACAGGTTGACCGGCACCCGGCCACGATCGAAGCCGTCGAATCCGGGCTGGGCCAATGCCTGGCTGAGCTGCCGGGCCCGGTCGGCGCGGAAGTTCATGTGCACCACCGCGTCACCATCGCGCATGCCGTCGTAGGCGCCGATGACCGTCGGCATCACGAACTCGTCCGACTGGTCGGCGGCGTAGGCCCGGCCGATGGCCTCGCTGGCGCTCGGCGCCGCCTGGCCACGCCCATGGACGATCGCCTCCCAGGCGATCTGCGTCCGCTCCCAGCGCTTGTCGCGGTCCATGGCGTAGTAGCGGCCGGAGACGGTGACGATCGTGGCCCGCCCCGCGATCCGCGACTCAAGCTCGGGCAGCAGCTCGGCGGCCGAGCGCGGTGGCGTGTCGCGGCCGTCGGTGAAGGCGTGCAGCAGCACGCGGTCCGGCGGCAGTCCCAGCCGGGCCGCCAGCTCGATCAGCGCCTCGATGTGCGCATCCACGGCGTGGATGCCACCCGGGCCGATGAGCCCCAGCACGTGCAGGCGGCCGCCATCGGCCAGGGCGTGGGACACCGCCTGGATGAGCACCGTGTTCTCGAAGAACGTCCCGTCCACGATCGCGCGGCTGATGCGCGGCAGGTCCTGCAGCACCGGGAAGCCCGCCCCCAGATTCAGGTGGCCGACCTCAGAGTTCCCCATCTGCCCGGCCGGCAGCCCGACCGCCTCGCCCGAGGCTTCGAGCCGCGCGTGTGGCCACTCGTCGAGCAGGGCCTGCCAGGCGGGCATGCGCGCCGCCAGCAGCGCAT
>DASSNI010000169.1:0-3678 GCA_035701385.1 Candidatus Limnocylindria bacterium
AGCCCGTCAGCGTCTTGCTCTGCTGCGCCGCGATGTCGATGCCGAGCTCGCGCATGACGGTGACCGCCTCTGGGCGCAGCTGCGTGGCCACCGTGCCCGCGCTGTACGCCTCGAATCGGCCGGCGCCCCACGCGCGGAGCAGGCCCTCGGCCATCTGCGAGCGAGCGCTGTTGTGGGTGCAGACGAAGAGGACGCGGCGCGCGTGCATCGGCCGAGTATAGGTCGGCGTCGGGCCCCAGGTGATTGCGACTCAGTCTCATGTGCGTTAGGATGCGCACATGACCGATGCGAATCCGATCGTGGCCGCCCTCGGCCGCGCGGGCCTGCGCCGCACGCCGGCGCGTCGAGCCCTTGCCGAGCTGATCGCACAGCGCGAGGGTCACTTCACGGCCGAGGACGTGCTCGCCGCCGCCAGGCGCGGACGCCGGACGATGGGCCGCGCAACGGTCTTCCGCTCCCTCGACCTGTTGACCCGCATGCGGCTGGTCGAGCGCGTGGATCTCCCGTCCGGCGAGCACGCCTACGTCGCCTGCCTGCCGTCGACGCATCATCATCACGTTCTCTGCTCGCGCTGCGGACGCTCGACCGATGTCGGTGAGCTGGGGCTGACCCCGATCATCGAGCGCGCCGAGGCCCAGACCGGCTACCGCATCGACACGCATCGCCTCGAGCTGTTCGGGCTCTGCCCCGACTGCCGCGCCGCCACCGAACCCGCCATCTAGCAGGATGCCTCGCCTTATGTCCCTTCCGGGCTGCTCGCTGAGACCGCGTCTCACCCTGCTGCCGCTCCTCCTGCTCCAGCTCGGGCTGCTGGCCGCCTGCCAGCCGGCATCGGTGGATCCGAGCGCGAGTGGCGCAGGCGGCCGCCTGCGGGTGGTGACGACCACCAGCGTCTTCGGCGACCTCGTCAGCCGTGTCGGCGGTGATCTCGTCTCCGTCACCAGCCTCGTGCCGAAGGGCGGCGACGTGCACACCTTCGAGCCGAAGCCGGCTGACATCCGCGCCGTGGCCGAGGCCCAGCTGCTGGTCATGAACGGGCTGGGCCTGGACGACTGGCTGGCCAAGACGATTCGCAACGCGGCCGAGGAGGGCACGCCGCTGCTGCGCCTGGCGGAAGACTTGCCGGGCGTGACCCTCTTGCCGGGCGACGAGCCGGAGACGCAGAACCCGCACCTGTGGATGGACGTCGCCTATGCCCGGGCGTACGTCGCCCGGATCGCCACGGCACTCGAGGAACGCGACCCAACCCACGCGGAGCAGTACGCGACGCAGGCGGCCGCGTACGGGGCCCGCCTTGCGAGCCTGGACGCCTGGGTGCACGAGCAGGTCGGGACCATCCCGGAGCCGAATCGCAAGATCGTCACCTTCCATGACGCCCTTCCCTACTACGCTCGGGAATACGGCATCGCGATCGTTGGCGTGGCCGTGCCGGCGCCCGGCCAGGACCCGAGCGCGGGCTACACCGCCCGGCTGGTCGACGCCATCCGGTCCGCCGGCGTCCGGGCCATCTTCAGCGAGAACCAGTTTCCAGCGAAGCTGGCCGATCAGCTCGCCGCCGAGACCGGCGCGCGGGTTGTGGCCAACCTGTACGACGACAGCCTGGGAGACCCGCCCGTGACGAGCTACGAGGAGCTGATCCGCTGGGACACCCAGCAGCTGGTGGAGGCGCTGCGATGAGCGCGGCGACCGGCGAAGGGGCACGCCGTCCGCCGACGGGCCCCGAGGGGGCCGAAGCTGACGCGATCCGGGTCAGCGGGGTGAGCGCCGGCTACGACGGGCGGATCGCGCTGGATGACGTCAGCCTGCAGATCGAGCGCGGCGCGCTGGTGGCCATCTTCGGACCGAACGGCGGTGGCAAGTCGACGCTCCTCAAGCTGATCGCCGGGCTCCTCAAGCCGCTGCGCGGCAGCGTCGAAGTGCTCGGCGCGCCGGCCGGTGAAGCCGCGAAGCGGGTGGCCTACGTGCCGCAGGCGGAGCTGGTCGACTGGTCGTTTCCCGTCAGCGTCTGGGACGTGGCCATGATGGGTCGCTTCCCGCAGCTCGGTCCCTGGCGGCGGCCAGGCGCCGAGGACCGCGAGGCGGTTGCCAGCGCCCTGGAGCGAGTGGGCATGGCCGATCGGCGCAACACCCAGATCGGCGCGCTGTCGGGTGGCCAACGGCGGCGCGCCTTCCTGGCGCGGGCCATCGCCGCGGGTCCCGAGCTGTACCTCCTCGACGAGCCGGTTACCGGCGTCGACGTCACCACCCAGGAGGACCTGATGCAGCTGCTGACCGATGAGACCCACCTCGGGCGGACCGCCGTGGCGACCACGCACGACCTCGCGGCCGCCTCGGAGCACTTCGGCACGGTCGTTGCGCTCAACCGCCATATCGTCGCGGTGGGCGCCTCCTCGCTGGTGCTCGACCCCGAGGTCCTGGCGGCAACCTACGGAGGACACCTGCTGGTCCTCAACAACCGCGCGGTCGTGCTCGACGACGCCCACCATCACGACGCGGCCAGCGGCCGTGAACAGCATTTCCACGAGAACGGGGAAGGACACTGATGCTCGCGCCGCTGCTCGACCCGCTCGGCTATGACTTCTTCCTGCGCGCGCTGGTGGCCTCCGCGGTGGTCGGCGTGGTCTGCGCCGTCATCGGCTCGTACATGGTCCTGCGGGGGCTGGCCTTCATGGGCGACGCGCTGAGCCACTCGGCGTTCCCCGGGATCGTGGTCGCCTACCTGCTGCAGGCCCCGTTCTACCTGGGCGCGGCGGTGGCGGCGGTGGCGACCGCGCTGGCCATCGGCTGGATCGGTCGACGCGGCGGCCTGCGCACCGATACGACCATCGGCGTCCTGTTCGCGGGCATGTTCGCGCTGGGCATCTTCCTCTTCAGCCTGATCCCCAACTACGTGGGAGACCTGTTCGGCTTCCTGTTCGGGGAGATCCTGGGCATCGGCACCGGCGACCTGATCGCGCTGGTGGTGCTGGCGGCCGTGGTTCTGGCCATCGTGGCGCTGCTCTGGAAAGAGCTGCTGTACACCACCTTCGACCCGCTGGGCGCCGCCGCCTCCGGGCTGCCGGTCGCGGCCCTCGACTACCTGCTGCTGGCGCTCATCGCGATCACCATCGTGGTCAGCCTGCAGGCCGTGGGCATCATCCTGGTGGTGGCCATGCTGGTCACGCCGGCGGCGACCGCACAGCTGCTCACGCGTAGCTTCGGCCGCCTCCTCGGCGTGGCGGTGGCGATCGGGCTGATCACGCCGATCATCGGCCTGTACCTCAGCTACTGGGCCAATGCCGCCAGCGGCGCCACCATCGTGCTGGTCGAGACCGGCGTCTTTCTGGCCGCTCTCGGCGCCAGGCTGCTGGCCGCCCGCCGGCACGCTTCGGAGCTTGCCGGCGCGTCCTGAGGCAGCCCGATCCCGCGGTCAGGCGATCCGCCGCTCGGCCTCAGCGGTGTCGAGCTCGTCGGCCACGGAGACCGCCGCGAGGTCGATCTCGACCTTCAGCTCCTTGCCGACCAGCCATCCACCCTGCTCGAGGGCCACGTTCCAGATCAGCCCGAAGTCCTCGCGGTTCAGCCTGGTCGTGGCGCTGAACGCCGCACGCTGGCCGCCCTGCAGGTTGGCGACGACTCCGCCCAGCTCGGCCTCCAGGGTCACCGGACGCGTGACGCCGTGGATCGTCAGCTCGCCGT
>DASSNI010000170.1:0-3193 GCA_035701385.1 Candidatus Limnocylindria bacterium
TGGCTTCCACGCCGATGATTCGCACCTCGGGTCGGACATCCTTGACGGCGACGGCGATGCCGCTGATCAGCCCGCCGCCGCCGACCGGCACCACCACCGTCTCGACGTCCGGCACGTCCTCCACGATCTCGAGGCCGACTGTTCCCTGCCCGGCCATCACCGCATCGTCGTCGAAAGGATGGACCAGGGTCAGCTGCCGATCGGCCATCAGCCGCTGGCACAGCTCCCAGATATCGCCCTCGGTAAGCACCACCTCGCCGCCATAGGCGCGAGTGGCGTCGACCTTCGACTGGACCGCGTCGGCGGCCATCACGATCGTTGCGTGCGTGCCGATCGCCCTCGCCGCGTACGCCAGTGCCTGCGCGTGATTGCCGCGGCTGATGGCCACGAAGCCGCGCGCCTTCTCCTCGTCGGTCAGCGACAGCAGCTTGTTCGCGACCCCGCGCGGCTTGAAGGAACCGGTCCGCTGGAACAGCTCCGCCTTGAGATGGAGCCGTACGCCGCCCAGCAGCTCGCCCAGCGAGCTGGAGATCAGCATGGGCGTCCGATGCACCACGCCGCCAATGCGCTGGGCGGCTGCATGGACGTCCGCGGCGGTCAGCACGCCACGGATGCTAGGTCAGGTGATGGTCAGCGTGCCGACCATGCCATACGCCTCGTGGCCCGGAAGGTGGCAGATGTACTGCTGCGCGCCAGGCTCCCCGAACGTGATGGTGGTTCGCACCGTCGCCAGCGGCGGAATCGAGACCTCGTTGGGCCGCGCGCCGTGGTGCGCCTCGGTCCCGTGCCGATGCCGGTTATGGAAAGCGGCGTCTCCGATCAGCCACTCATGCTCGATCGGGTCCTCGTTCACGAGCACGAACGTGACGGGCACACCGTGCGGGACGCTGAGGGCCGTCTCCTCGAACTGCGAGTAGTGGATCGTGATCTGCCGCGTGACAGGTCGGTCCTCGGCAGCTCGCGTGCTGCAGCCGGCAGCCACGGCCACCAGGACCGCGGCTGTCAGCAGAGATCGCAGCGTCGTCACCTGTCGCCGGGCCATCGGCTGACCCGCCTCACGCTCCGGCAGGCGGCGGCGTGAGCCGGGCCCCGCGTGCGGCGTAGGCGACCAGCGCCACGCCGCCCAGCGGCAGCATCAGGGTGAAGGCGACCAGCAGCACCCACACCAGCGTCTGGGAAACCGGCGCGGGTGCAGGGCCGAAAGGCGCGAAGCCGGCGTCCTGCAGCGACGGCTGCCCGAGGCCGGACGCATCGATCGCCAGGTCGAAACGCAGGTCTGGCGCCGCAGTGTCGATGGTCACCTTGGTTAGCCACGCGCTGTCCGGCACCCACTTCATGCCCTTGTCGGATCGGAGATCCGCCAGCAGCTGGCCGGTTGCCGGCGCTGCATGGTCGAGCGAGAGGCCATTCACGCCCAGCACGCTGCCCGGATCGGGGAGCAGGGCTGGCCGCTCGTCAGTCAGCAGGAAGACGTCGGCCTGGACCGTTTCGGCGGCCTGTCGGCCAAGCGCCAGGATGCGGAGCGGCACCCAGGGATTGTCGGTGGGAATGGTCAGGTGCACGGGCGTGCCGTCGCCGATGTTCTGCCCACGCTCGCGGGCCGCATCGGCATCAAACCGCGCGGCCATGAAGATCGGCGAGCGCTCGGCATAGAAGTCCAGCACCTCGGGTGCGTCCGGCGGGAGCCGGAAGCCATGGTCTGCCGCCCACAGGCCGACCTCGTCGCCGCCGCCGCGGAGGATGGTGATCTCCAGCGCGTCGATCTTGGTCTCGAGCAGCACCTGCGCGGAATCTGCGGCGCCAGCGGCGGCGCCGAGGAAGAATCCCCCGCGCTGCGCCGGCTGCGTCTCGAGCACCAGGCGCTGCAGCGTCCAGTCGCCGCCGCGCACCACGTCGGTGGGCACGTCAGGCAGCGGCACGATGCTGCCGAACTCGCCCTCGCCGCCGGCGAACTCGAAGCTGGTGACGTAGTGCTCCACGCCGTCGTGGTAGCCGGCGAAGGTGGTGGTGCGCAGCAGGTTGACCGCGCCATTGGGTCCGATGAGTCCACCACAGGCCAGCGCCGGGCTGGCCGTGACCAGCAGGGCGGCCGCCGCCACCAGCGGGATCATCAGGCGTCGCATGGAGATGTGCCTCCCAGCTCATTGGCCGATAGCCATCGGCTCCGAAGTGGAAGGCTGGACGAGCCCGGGCGGCGGATGGTTCCCCGCCGTGCTCAGGATTCGCCGATGTCAGTCGTCGAGCGCCTGCACCAGCTTCCTGGGCGCCACGGCCCGATAGCTCTCCTCGATCCAGTCGAGCACCATGTCGGCTCGGTGAATGGCAGGGCCAGCGCCTCCTCGTGCGACCGCGGCAACTTGACGGTCAGGTGCGTGGTGTCGTCCGCTTCATCGGGGTCCATGCCGAAGAAGACGAACACCTTCTTGCCCACCTTGGCCACGGTCTCGCCCCACGGATGGTCCTCCCGCGCCTCGGGCAGCCCCAGCGCGTGCGCCACCAGCGTCGCCCGCAGCGACGCGGTCATGCGTTATGCCAGGGCCTGGGGTCGTCGCGCGTGATGCCGTAGATCATCACGTCCTGGCTGCGGCCGTCGTTGAAGAACGCACCGCGGGCCACGCCCTCCGCCTGGAAGCCGCACTTCTCTGCGATGCGCCGCGAGGCGGCGTTGTCCGGCACGATGACCAACTGGATGCGGTTCTGCTTCTTGCTGGCGAACAGGTAGTCGGTCAGCAGCCGCACGGCCTCGGTAACGTAGCCGCGCCCGGCGAAGCGATCCTCGTAGAGCTGGTAGCTGAGCTCGAAGGCGTCCCAGTATGCGACCGGCTTGAAGAACTCGATGTGCCCGGCGGTCTCGCCATCCTGCGAGACGATCACCAGCATCCCCTGCTCGCGCTCCCAGTAGCCGTGCTCGGCGAACTCGGCGCGGAACTTCGTCTCGGACGCCACGCCCAGCGGGAAGAAGGCGCCGCGGTTGGCGATGTTGGTGTGCGCGGCGTAGAGCTCGTCCAGGTCGGTCGAGCGGATGGGCCGCAGCGTCACGAGCTGACCGTGGAGCATGGTCTCCTCCCGTGGCGAGAATTCAGGCCGGCAGCGGCGCTCCGCAGCCGTTGCAGAATCGCGCGTCCGCGTCGTTGACGTCGCCGCACGACGCGCAGGTCCGGCTCAGCGGCCTGCCGCAGCTGTCGCAGAAGCG
>DASSNI010000171.1:0-3206 GCA_035701385.1 Candidatus Limnocylindria bacterium
CGAGTAGCTGCGCTTGAAGCGGCCACCCGAGGTCGTGCAGGTGCCCATCGCCACGCACCACTTGGGCTCCGGCATCTGCTCCCACAGACGGACCAGCGGGCCTGCCATCTTGGTCGTCAGCGTGCCGGCCACGATCAGCACGTCCGCCTGCCGCGGGCTGGCGCGGAACGGGAACATGCCAAAGCGGTCGACGTCGTTCTTGGCGGTGGCCGTGCTCATCATCTCGATGGCGCAGCACGACAGGCCCGAGAGCAGCGGCCACAGCGAGTTGGCGCGGATCAGGTCAAGCAGCCAGTCGGCCTTGGTGGGGATCACCTCCAGCAGGCCGTGGAAGCCGCCGCGCGGGTGCTCCTCCATGCCGAACTCACGCAGCAGCTCGTCGTCAGCCGCCTGGTCCGGGATCACGATTGGGGCAGTGCCCGTGCCGGTCGTCAGGCCGGAGTCAGGTTGCTCCTGGGTGTTCAGCGCCATTTCAGGTCTCCCTTCCGCCAGGCGTAGAGCTCGCCGAACATCAGGATCGCAAGGAAGAGGCCAATCACGATCATTCCCGGCACCTCGACCGCCCGCACGGTGATGGCCCACAGGTAGACGAAGATGATTTCGACGTCGAACGAGACGAACAGGAGCGCGTAGAGGTAGAACGCCAGGCCGAATCGCGACCACGTGTCACCGATGGTGTCGATGCCGCTCTCGTACGGCAGGCCCTTCTGCGGCCGTTGTCGGCGGTGCGTGATCAACCACGAGAACAGGATCGTGCCGAACACGAACGTCGTGGCGGCGAACCCGAACCCGAGGACGTAGATCAAGCCGGTCGGATCCATCTCTGCTCCGAATCAGCCTCTTCCGCTGCGCCCGGTGCTCGTCGGTGACGGCGCACCCGGCAGTACTTCACGCTTCTCGCTTGTGCGTCCGATGGCCGGCTCGCGCGCCGGGCGCCGACTGCACGTGAACAGTCTACCAACCCGTCGCCCCGCCCACGAGAAGCCGAAGGCTGGCGACGGCCAACTTCTCGTGTGGTGAGTCACCGGACCAGGGAGCGCGCCAGTCTGCACGACGGAGTTCTCGCGTGGTGAGTCACCGGACCCAGGGTGCGCGCCAGCACGCGGTCGTCGTGCGTCAAACGGCTCACGTGACGAGAAGACGGCCACGAAAGCCCGGAAATGGCCGGCGAAGGGCACGAAAACGGCTCTTCGGGACGCTTCGTTGGTCCGGTGACTCTCCCGGTGAGAAGGTCGCGCATTGACGGCGCCGCGCGCGGGCGAGGGCCCCGGACCCTCAGTGGCCCTGCCAGGAGATGTCCGTCAGGATCCTCAGCCCGTCCGATACCAGGGCGTGGCCGCCCAGCACGAACGGCAGTGGCGCCTCAGCCGCCGCGGCCACCAGCTCCCCAAGCCAGCGGTCTCCCGATCGCGCGCGGTCCAGGAAATCCGAAGCGAAGCGCTCTTCCGCCGGCGGCCAGGTGGCTGCGTCCGCGGAGCCAGCGCGCGCCGCCATCAGCACCCGCGTGTCCAGGATCACCGCATCACCCAACGAGGCCAGCTCCTGCACCAGATCTGCCGCGCCGAGCCGCTCTGACCAGGCGGCCAGCAGCGAGCGCGGCGCATGGTCCCGCGCGGACCGCATGCCGCGCTCCTCGACATAGCAGCGCACCCGGCAGGCGGTCTCGGTCTCCAGATACGCCCA
This sequence comes from Candidatus Limnocylindria bacterium, assembly GCA_035701385.1. Lineage (GTDB taxonomy): Bacteria > Chloroflexota > Limnocylindria > QHBO01 > QHBO01 > DASSCW01. The sequence goes on from DASSNI010000171.1 coordinate 1,684, forward strand.
GGCCGACGATGGCACGCGCCCGGCCACGACCAGCTCCGCATCCCGGCTGCGAATCACCTCACCCAGCGCGGCAAGGCCCGGGACCTCCAGCCCGCCCCCACCGGGCAGGCGCGCCATCTCGAGGTAGGCGCTGACCACGCCATCCAGGATGCGCGTGCCGGGCAGCCGGGTGGCCAGGCGCAACAAGGCAAGGTCGAGCGGCGTGTCGACGTCGAAGCGCGCCCAGGGATGCGATGAAAGGTCGCGCCAGCGGAAGCCGACGGCCTCCAGGCAGCGAACCGCCGCGTTGTCGGTGGCGCATGCGGCCAGCGCCTCGAGCGCCGCGTCAAGGTCGCCGGCCACCACGAAGGCGTCCGCGCTGTAGCGGTTGTTGGTCACCACCTCGCCAGGCACCGGCGAGACCAGCCCGTCGAGGCCGGCATCGTCGAGGAGCGCTCCGGACCCCGCGCCGGCATAGCCGATCGCGTCCAGCGGCCGCGATCCGGCCTCCGCTTCACGGCGCGCGGCGCGGGCGGCGGCAGCGAACCAGCTGCCCCAGTGGAAGCCGGGACGTGTCGCCTCCTCCGGCAGCCGCGCGACAGCGGCGCCCTGTGCGCCAAGCCGGCGCGACAGCTCCGCGGCCAGCAGCCGCTGCCCGGACGCCGCCACCGCGCCGTAGCTGCCGAACGGCGCATCGTCGGCGGCCAGGTCGACGACCAGCACAAGTGGTGAGGGGCGCGTCTTGTGGGGGTCAAGATCCATAGGTGCCCGAGTCAGGTGCGTGCTGCTCCAGGTCCTCCAGCCAGCGCGGCGGAGGCATCGGCCAGGCGCCTACAGGCGCTCGAAGCGCTCGACCGGCAGGACGAAGACGGTGGCGCCGCCGACCTCGACCTCGACCGGGTACGGCATGTAGAACTCGCCGGGCTCCATGATCGGCGGCATCGGGTTCACGAACTGCTTGCGGGCGTGGCAGTTGGCGCTGATCAGCTCCAGCACGGCGTCGACCTGGTCGTCCTCGACGCCGACCAGGATGGTGGCGTTTCCCTGCTTCAGGAAGCCGCCCGACGAGTTCACGCGGGTGGCGCGGTACTCCTTCTCGAGCAGGGCGTCGACGAGCGCGCCGGCATCCTCGTTGTGGACGATTGCGGTCACGAGCTTCACGGGCGGCGGCCTCCGTTCGTCGGGCGGGAGCGGGAACCTCGGTCAAGTATGGCGCAGGGGAGCGGCCGAGGGCCACCCGGCCACGACCCGCGGCTCGCACCACGGTCCGGTCTGTCGAGCGAGTCCCGTGCGTGCGGTGCAGTCAGGCGAGGCCGAAGGCCGAGGTGACGTGGGCGCGGATCGCCTCGTCCGCGTCCTCGACCGTCCCCGAGCCGTCGACGATCCGGAAACGCTCCGGCTCGGCCGCGGCCAGGTCGAGGTACGCGCGGCGGACCCGCTCGAAGAAGGCGACCTCCTCGGTGTCCTCGAACCGATTCCACTCGGCGCGACGGCGGGTGCGCTCGAGGCCGACCTCGACGGGCACGTCGAGCAGGACGGTGAGA
>DASSNI010000172.1:0-6080 GCA_035701385.1 Candidatus Limnocylindria bacterium
GGCCTTCCAGTTCGCCGGCATCCCGACCGGCGGCATCTTCAGCGGCGCATCCGAGACGAAGACCGAAGAGCAGGCGGCCGCCCACGGCGGCGAGGCCGATGAGCCGATGGATGCCTGCTACCACCTGCCCTGCGACCTGCCGGACAACGTCGACGTGGGGCTGGCGTCCACGTATGCAGCCGCCGCCGCGGCGGCGGCCAGGGCGCTCATCTCCGGTGAGCTGCTGCCCTAGCGGGTTGGGCTCGCGGTGGCAGAATGGAGCCGATGCGAGTCTCCGCCAAGGCCGACTACGCGCTCCGCGCCGTGGCCGAGCTGGCCGCTGCCAGCGAGGGGCCCCTGAAGCGCGAGCGCATCGCCGCAGCCCAGGACATCCCCATGGACTACCTGGAGAACATCCTGCTCGAGCTCAAGCACGTCGGCATCGTGCAGAGCCAGCGGGGTGCCAGCGGCGGATTCCGGCTGGCGCGCCCTCCCGACGACATCAGCCTGGCCGACGTCATACGCGCGGTGGACGGGCCGATGGCCAACGTGCGTGGCGCCCGGCCGGAGGACGTCGAATACCGCGGCGCGGCGCAGCACCTGCGCGACGTGTGGATCGCGGTGCGCGCCAGCCTGCGCGAGCTGCTGGAGACGACATCGGTCCAGGACCTGGTCGACGGCTCGCTGCCGAAGCGCGTGGACGAGCTGACCGCCGACCCGGAGGCCTGGGTATCGCTGGGACGCGTCCGCGGCGTGGGCCGCTGAGCCCTACTCGCGACCCTCGAGCAGGCCCCAGCGACGGCGAATCGCCGTGTCGAGGCGTCCGAAGAAGATGGCGTCGATGACGATGCCGATGACCAGGATCACGATCATGGTCGACAGCAGGCCGGCCGCATCGGCGAACTCTCGCGACAGCTGAAGCCGCACGCCGAGCGCCGGCTGCTGGGCGATGATCACCAGCAGCTCGCCGGCCAGCAGCGAGCGCCAGGCGAAGGCCCAGGCCTGCTTCATGCCGCCGATGAAGGACGGCAGCGCGGCTGGCAGGATGACGTACCGATAGGCATCGATGCCCCGCGCGCCCAGAACCCGCCCGGCCCTGAGCAGGACGCGCGGCACGTGGTCCACGCCGGTGATCAGGCCGTTGGCGACGCTGGGCGTGGCACCCAGCACCGCCACGAACAGGATGGCTTCCTCGGTGGGCTTGAAGAGCAGGATGGCCAGCGGGAACCAGGCGATGGACGGCATGGTCTGCAGGCCTGTGATAAGCGATCCGATGGCCGTGCGCAGCACCTGCCAGCGCACGACCGCGATGCCGATGAGGCTGCCGATCAGCAGGGCCAGGCCGAAGCCCAGCGCGATGCGCCGCATGGTGGTGCCGATGGCCATCAGCAGCCGCGAGTCGGCGAGATCCTGAACCAGGCGCTCCCCCACGGTCAGCGGCCCGGGCAACACGTATGTCGGCTTCACGCCGCTCATCACCACCAGCTGCCACACGGCGATGACCACCGCCGCGGCCGCCAGCTGCGGCCAGGTGGCGCGCCACATCCGCCAGGGCAGCGACTGGCGGGGCGTGATCGGTAGCTCGAGGGCGTCGAGCCCTGCAAGCTCAAGGTCGCCGACTGCGGGGTCGCTACTGCGTCGCATGGCGGCGCACCTCCTCACGCAGGCGGGTGGTGATGCGGGCCACCAGCGCGGCCCCTTCGGCGTCGCCCGGCTCACGCGGGCGGGGCAGGTCGATGTCGATCTCCTCCGCCACGCGCCCCGGGCGGCTGGTCAGGACCACGGCCCGGTCGCCGAGGCGCACCGCCTCCCGGACATCGTGGGTCACGAAGAGCACGGTGAAGCGCGCGTCCGCCCACAGCCGCTCGAGCTCGTCGTGCAGCAGGTCGCGGGTCATGGCGTCCAGCGAGCCGAACGGCTCGTCCATGAGCAGGATGTCGGCCTTCTGGGCGAAGGCCCGTGCCAGGGCGACGCGCTGCCGCATGCCGCCGGACAGCTCGTGTGGCCGCTTGTCGGCGAATCCCTGCAGCCGGACCAGGCTGAGCAGCCGGCGCGCCTCGTCGTGCCGCTCGGCCCGCGGGACGCCGGCCAGGCGCAGCGCCAGCTCGACGTTGCCCGCGGCCGTCAGCCACGGGAAGAGCGCCGCCTCCTGGAAGAGCAGGGCCTTCCGGCCGCGGACCTCGAGCGTGCCGGCGGCCGGCTTGTCGAGGCCGGCCACCAGGTTCAGCAGCGTCGTCTTGCCGCAGCCCGATGCGCCGACCAGGCACACGAACTCCCCGGGCATCACCTCCAGGCTGATATCGCTCAGGGCCAGCACGTGATTGCCGCGCGGGCCGTAGACCTTGTGGACGTCCTGGACCGAGATGGCGGGCTTGTCTGCCCCGCCCTGCACGACCTCCAGCGGACGCGGCCGGCTTGCTACCGCGCTCATGGCTGCGCGATGGGCTCCTTACCCGCCGCGGACAGGACCTCGTTCAGGAGTCCCAGAACGTAGATGCCGTCGAGGTCCACGTCGTCGATCAGGCCGAGCTCGACGGCATGCGCCGCGGACTCGGTCAGCGAGCTGGCAATCGGATCGTTGGTGAACTCCATGCTGTCCCACGCATCGGCCAGGATGTCCAGATCGACTTCCGATCCGGTCAGCTCGCCGATGGCCGCAGCGACGATCTGCTGCGCCACCTGCGGGTTGTCGTTCACGAACTCGGTGGCGGCCACCTGGCCCTCCAGCAGGTTCTTCACCACGTCCGGGTGCTCGTTCAGGAAGGTCGTGGCCACGATGAGGTGGGTGGTCACGAACCTGCCCTCCGGCCACAGGTCGCGCTCGTCGACCAGCACGTGGCCGCCTGCCTGGTCAACCATCAGCGTCGCCCACGGCTCTGGCACCCAGGCGCCGTCGATGTCGCCGCCGGTGAATGCGGTCAGCGCATCGGCATTGGCCTGCGGCTGGATGGAGACGTCGCCGCCGCCCTCCACATCGGTCTCGAAGCCTTCATCCAGCAGCCAGGCGCGCAGCGCTACGTCCTGGGTGTTGCCGACCTGCGGCGTCGCCAGCGTCTTCCCGGCGAGATCCTCCGGGCTGGTGATGTCCTCGCTGACGACCAGCGATGCACCGCCCGAGGTCGCACCCGAGATGATGCGAATCGCCTGGCCCTGCGACTGCGCCCAGGCGTTGATCGCCGGGCTGGGGCCGATGTAGCTGGCATCCAGGCCGCCATTGAACAGCGCCTCGATGACGTCGCCGCCGGCGTTGAATGTCTGCGTGGTCAGCGTCACGTCGCTGCCGAGCTTGTCGGCGAAGACGCCGCGCTCGACGCCGACGATGGCCGTGGCGTGGGTCACGTTGGGAAAGTAGCCCAGGCGTAAGGCGACACCGCCATCAGAGCTCTGTCCCGTCGTGGTCGAGCAGGCTGACAGCAGCAGTGCGGCGGCGATCAGCAGGGTAGGTGCGCGCTTCAAAGTCGGCTTGCCTCCGGTCTGGATCATATTGCTTATGTTGAGCAAATTGGTCGAGATAGTAGGCATAGGGCATGCCACGTTGTCAAGACGTGCGAAAGAAGGGGGTCGGGCCGGAGAGGCTAGTGCGGGGCGTCGGGCTCCAGGCGGCGGATGCGGTGCGCCAGGGCGTTGAGCACCTCGGCGGCGACCTCGGGGAACTCCTCCATCATCGAGTGGAACTCGCGATGGGACACGACCAGCAGGCGAGTGTCCTGCTCTGCGGTCACGGTCGCGGTTCTGGGTCCGCCGTCCAGCAGTGCGATCTCGCCGAACAGGTCGCCTGGCCCCAAGGTGTTCAGGCGCTGACCGTTGCGCTCGACCGCCACCTGGCCGCTGACGATCACGTACATTTCGGCGCCGTTGTCGCCCTGACGCATCAGGCAGTAGCCGGCCTTCACGTCCACCTCGTCGGCGAGCATGCTGAGGCGTTCCAGCTGGCGCCGATCGAAGGTGCTGAACAGCGGGATGCGGTGCAGCAGGTCGAGCTTCTCGTCGCGGGCCACGCGGTCTCCTTGGGAAGGGTGTGCGCAGGATACGACGCGAGGGCGCGCGCGGGAAGATGGCCGGCCCGCGCCCGCCGCGGTGCCGGGGTGCACCGCTCAGCCGAGGCCGCGCGTTGACGCGCCAACCGACGCGGCGTACGGTCCGGAGCCTGCTGCCCGGCGACCCATCCAGCGCAACCGCAGGAGGCCCGTTCATGCCCGCTCGACGCGCCGTGCGTCTTGGATTCGCACTGCTCCTGGTGACCACCGCCATGCTGGCGCCCGGCAGCGCCCTGGCCAAGAAGCCACCCGCCAATCCCAGCGACACGGCCGACGCCTGTGTCTTCATGGAGAACCCGGTCGTCACCAGCGGCGACACGACGCTGCGCGACAACAAGGACCGCGACCAGGCGATCATCAACGCGCAGCGCGTGCACGTCACGCTGACGCATCTCGACGGCTCCGGCTACCTGCGTGGCGACTATGCGCAGGTCAAGTCGAGCACTGGCACCCCGGCCTTCTCGACCACGGGCAGCTACTGCTACTCGCGTCGTGACGATCGGTTCGAGCAGGTGATGGCCTACTACTGGGTCACCGAGTCGCAGCTGTACCTGCGCTCGCTGGGCTTCGACGGCGTCACCTTCCCGGTGGTCAACGGCGACAGCCAGCGGGTTCGGATCAACCAGTGGGGCGTCGACAACTCGTTCGCCACCACCCATCCGCGCGACGAGATGCGCTTCGGCAAGGGTGGGGTCGATGACGCCGAGGACGGCGACGTGATCCTGCACGAGCTGGGTCACCAGATCCACTTCAGCCAGTCGGATACGTTCTTCAGCTCGGTCGAGGCCGGCGCCATCAGCGAGGGCTTCGGCGACTACTGGGCCTTCACCGTCAGCAAGGCTGTGCGTGGCCCGCAGTTCGACGAGGCCTGCGTCGCGAAGTGGGATGCCACCAGCTACGACTTCACGCCGGCCAACGGCATCTGCCTGCGGCGGCTCGACGCCGACCTCATGTATCCCGAAGACCTGACCGGCGCCGTCCACGGCGACGGCCGCATCTGGTCGCACGCGCTGCGCAACCTGCACTACGCGATCGGCCAGAGCCACGCCGACACGGCCATCCTGGTGGGCCAGTTCGATTGGACCGGCACCACCATGACCGACCTGGCCACGCGGATCGTGGCTGCCGTCGACGACCTCTACGGCGCCGCCGAGGCGGCGGACGCCGAGGCCGCCTTCGCCGAGCGCGGCATCCTCTAGCGGGAGACCGCGGCTTCGAACGTCACAGCGCGGCGACCGCGTCTTCCAGGAGGCGCGTCGCCGCGTCGTGGTCCGTGCCCCACGGGAAGTGGATGGGCGGGCCGAACACGATCTCGACCTGGCCACGCCAGGCGCGCTGGCCGTCGGGCGCAGCGATGTCGGCGTCCAGGCGCGAGTAGCGCTCGACCTTGAGCTTCATGGGCACCACCGGCGTGGCGCCCTCGACCGCGATGAGGCCGGTGCCCGACTTGAAGGGCTGCATCGGCCCACCCGGCGTCAGCTTGCCCTCGGGGAAGATCAGGATGCTGAAGCCGCGATCGAGGCGGGCGCCCAGCAGTTCCAGGCTGCGGCGGATGGCCCCTTCGCGGGCCAGCGGGAAGGCATTCCCGATGAGGGCCGCGCCGTAGCCGCGGATCGGGTTGCCGAAGATGTCGTCCGCCGCCGCGGCGGTCGACAGACGCCAGCGCCAGCCCAGCGGGAAGTGGCTGAGCAGGATGCCGACGTCGTTGTGCAGGTGGTGGTTCGGCGTGAACAGCACCGGGCCGCGCAGCCCGCGGAGGTGCTCGCGACCGGTGACGCGCACCCGGTAGGCCAGTGTGAAGAAGGGCACCATGAACAGCGCCTGCAGGCCGATGCCAATGGCCCGCGCCACCGGGCTCAGCGGCCAGCCGAAAATGCCGCGTTCCGGCTTGGCGTCGCGCGCCTGCTCGGCCATGGCGGCCAGCTGGCCGATGGTGGTGTCCGGATCCAGGTCGGCGTCGTCGATATAGACGCCCAGCTCCTCCTCGATCACTCCCAGCAGCTCCACCCGGCTCAGGGAGTCCATGTTCAGGTCGCGGGACAGGCAGGCGCTGGGCTGGACGTC
>DASSNI010000173.1:0-2099 GCA_035701385.1 Candidatus Limnocylindria bacterium
GTCGAGCGGGCTGGCGCATCGGCCCAGCGGGCTGCTGGTGCTGACCGACCGCGAGCTGTTCGGCGCCACCCGGGTCCGCCGCCTGGCGCCGAGCAAGCGGGTCGTGACGCGCGACCTGATCGGAAAGCTGGAGGCCGGCGACCTGGTCGTGCACGTGGATCATGGCATCGCCCGCTACGTGGGCATGACCCAGCGCGAGTACGGCGGCGACGTCAAGGAGTACCTGCAGCTCGACTTCGCCGGCGACGACAAGATCTTCCTGCCGGCCGACCAGATCGGCCGCATCAGCCGCTACTCCGGCGGCGCGGGTCCCTCGCTCAGCAAGCTGGGCGGCACCGAGTGGGAGCGCACCAAGCGGCGGGTGCGACGCGCCGTTGCCGACCTGGCCGATGAGCTGCTCGAGATCTACGCCGCACGCGAGGCGGCCCCCGGGTTCAGCTTCTCGCCGGACACGGTGTGGCAGCGCGAGCTGGAGGAGGCGTTCCCGTACACCGAGACGCCGGACCAGGCGCGCACCATCGAGGAGGTGAAGGCCGACATGCTGCGCCGCCGGCCGATGGATCGGCTGGTGTGCGGCGACGTCGGCTACGGCAAGACCGAAGTCGCGCTGCGCGCTGCCTTCAAGGCCGTGCAGGATGGCAAGCAGGTGGCGGTGCTCGTGCCGACCACCGTGCTGGCGCAGCAGCATCTGGGCACCTTCCAGCGGCGCTTGGCGCCGTTCCCCATCGAGGTAGGCATGCTGAGCCGCTTCGTGCCGAAGCGGGAGCAGGAGCGGATCGTGGCCGGCGTGGCGGATGGCAGCGTGGACGTGCTGATCGGGACGCATCGGATCCTGTCCAAGGACATCGCCTTCGCCGACCTGGGGCTGCTGGTGGTGGACGAGGAGCAGCGCTTCGGCGTCAGCCACAAGGAGCGCATCAAGTCCATGCGCCGCGAGGTCGACGTGCTGACGCTGTCCGCCACACCGATCCCGCGGACCCTGCACCTCAGCCTGGTCGGCATCCGCGACCTGTCCGTCATCGAGACGCCCCCCGAGGCGCGGCTGCCGATCCAGACGCGCATCGCCGAGGACGACGATGGCCTGGTACGCGACGCGATCAACCGCGAGCTGGACCGCGGCGGGCAGGTGTTCTTCGTGCACAACCGGGTGGACACCATCGAGACCGTGGCCGAGCGGGTCCGCCGCCTGGTGCCACGCGCCAAGATCGCGATCGGCCATGGGCAGATGGCGGAGGGCATGCTCGAGCGGGTGATGCTCGACTTCGATGCCGGCAGGTTCGACGTGCTGGTGTGCACCACCATCATCGAGTCCGGCCTGGACATCCCGAACGCCAACACCATCATCATCGGCCGGGCCGACACCTTCGGCCTGGCACAGCTCTACCAGCTGCGCGGACGGGTAGGCCGATCCGACCGCCGCGCCTACGCCTACCTCCTCCACCGGCGCGGCATGCCGCTTTCACCGGTGGCCCGCAAGCGGCTGCATGCCATCTTCAGCGCCTCGGACCTGGGCGCCGGCTATCAGATCGCGCTGTCCGACCTCGAGATCCGCGGCGCCGGCAACATCCTGGGGGCCGAGCAGCATGGCTTCATGGCGGCCGTCGGCTTCGATCTCTACACCCGCATGCTGGCCGAGGCGGTGGATGTACGGCGCGGACGCGTGATCGGCGCCGAGCCGGCGGCCGTGCGCATGGACCTGCCGGGCTCCGCCTACCTGCCCGATGGCTACGTTGGCGACGCGGGCGCGAAGCTGGAGATGTACCGCCGCTTCGCTGCCATCCGCTCGGACGGCGACGCGGAGCAGCTGCGTGCCGAGCTGCGCGACCGCTTCGGACCCGTGCCGGAGCCGGTGGAAGGCCTGTTCCGGGCGGTGGCCGTCCGGCTGGCGGCCGAGGCCGCCCGCGTGCCCGAGGTGCGGGCCGAGGCACGGAGCGTCGTCTTCAAGTGGCCGCGCTACGACCGCCAGGCGGTGTCCACCGCGCTGGCGATGGCCGGCTTCCGGCCGACCCTCGCCTCGAACCAGGTCCGCATCCCCGTGGCTGCCGGCCGCGACCCGGTGGATGTGGCGCTGCGCGCCCTGCAGGCGTTGGCGCGGCGTT
>DASSNI010000174.1:0-2292 GCA_035701385.1 Candidatus Limnocylindria bacterium
CGTGCGCATCATCCCGCCGTTGGTCACCACCGATACCGAGGTGGACTCGGCGATCAGCGCGATGAGCGAGGCATTCGGCGTCATCGGCTCGTAGGCTGTACCGAACGCCGCCTCGGCTGGCGGGCCGCAGCGGGAGGAAGAGGGTCATGGCGCAATCGATCTGGGTCGTGGACGACGAGCCGCTGATCCGAGCGGCCATCGTGGCCGTGCTCGAGGAGAGCGGCTTCGAGCCGCGCGGCTTCCCGGACGCGGAGCAGCTGTACACCGCCCTGGTCGACGGCGGCCTGCCGGATCTCCTGATCCTGGACCAGATGCTGCCCGACGAGAGTGGCTCGGTCATCGTGCGATCGCTGCGCGAGCGCGCCGAGTACCGCGACATTCCGGTCCTGTTCCTCACCGCCGTCGGCGACGACGAAGCCGATCGCCTGGCCGAATATGCGCCGGTGCTGAGCAAGCCGTTCGACTTCCGCGACCTCCTGGCCCTGGTCCGGGACGTCCTGGCCGCCGCCGAGCACGAGCGTGAGGAGCCGCTGGTGGAGGACGAGGCGCAGGCCTAGTCTGCCTGCCCTTCGGCAGGATCGGCCTCCTCGGCCAGCCGCCGGTAGCGCGAGCCGTACCAGATCAGCGGCTCGGCCCCCTCCTCGAAACCGGCGGCCACGATCTCGCCCACGAACATGGTGTGATCGCCGCCGGGATGCTGCGCCACCAGGCGGCAGTCAAAGAAGGCGATGGCGCCATCCAGAATCGGTGAGCCTGTCTCGGCGTCGTGCCACGGCGCATCGCAGAAGCGCTGCAGCTTGGCCGCGGTGGTGGGCTGTGCAAAGCAGTCAGCGATCGCCTGCTGGCCCGCCGACAGGACGCTGACCGCAAAGGAGTGGCTGCCCAGGATGGCGCCGTGCGTCTCAGACCTGCGGTTGATGCTGGCCAGCATCAGCGGAGGGTCGATGCTGATGCTGGCGATGGCATTGGCCGTCATGCCCGCCAGCAACGGACCGTGACGGGCGGCCACCACGCTGACCCCTGTCGCGAAGCGCGCCATCATGCCCCGCAGGCGTCGCTGCTGGTCAGCGCTCATCGGCGCCACCGACCCGCCGGCCGGCTCGCGCTCGATGCGCATCAGGGTTTGAGCTCGACGCGCATCAGCGATAGCGCTCCAGCTTCTCCAGGATGGCGTTGGCGGTAGCCCAGTCGGCCGGCGCGGGCTGCTGGCCGCGATGGACGTGCACCAGCGGCACGGTGTTCCACGACGGTCCGTCCTCGCGCGGGATGTGGATGGCCAGGTCGCCGCGATCCAGCAGCGCCACCACCGTCGCGCCACGCTCGCCGCCGCGCGCAAGTGCCCGCTCCAGGGTGCTGGCGAACTCCTCCGGCGAGCCGAACTCCAGGGTGATGCGCATGGCGATCAGGCCGGCAGTCGGCGGCAAGACGCCGCGGGGCTCCTCCGGGGCCATGATCAGGTCAGCAGGCGGACGAGCCAGCCGAAGAAGACGGCGCTGCCCAGGATGGCAAAGCCGACCACCAGCACCACCAGCAGGAAGCCGACGGCGTTCGCCCAGGCGGGCACCTCCTCGTGGACCGGTGCAAGGGAGCCGCGGGCCAGCCACACGGCCAGCGCGTCGCCGTCCATGCGCATCTCGACGTCCTCGTCCAGCGGGATGACCACCACCCGCTCGCGCTCCTCGCCCCGCTCCCCGGTGAGCAGCGCGCGGGTCGTCTCTCCCTGCCGCACCAGCAGCGCGTGATCGCCGGCGGCGTTGGCCAGCGGCACGGCCTCCAGCCGGCCCGACGGGCCGAGGGGCAGGGCGCTGGCCGCATCCTCCATCGGCGCGAGGATAGCAGCCGTCAGCCGTCCAGCCGGGCGATCGTCGGGGCCAGCGCCGCCACGCTGTCGGGGGTGATCGGGTCCAGCACCAGCTGGACGTGGGCCACGCCCTCCTCCGCGAAGGCGCGGAGCACGGAGGCAAGCACCTCGGGTTCGCCGCTGATCGGCTCCGCCTCCGGCGGATTCGGATTGCCGGTGAAGCGCCCGGCGCTGCCGGGCATGGCCACGTACAGCGCCACGGTGCGCTGGAGCGTCGACGGATCGCGGCCGGCGGCCCGGCAGGCGGCGTCGATCCTGTCGCGGAGCGGCCGATAGCCGTCCACGGTGTTGCCGAACCAGGCGAACCACGCGTTCCAGGCCTGCACGTGCGGCAGCGTGATCGCCAGCATCCGCTCCCCCTCCGAGCCCACCATCAGCGGCGGCCCCGCGGCCCGTGGACCACGCGGCAGCAGCTCGAGGTCGCGCACCCC
>DASSNI010000175.1:0-5361 GCA_035701385.1 Candidatus Limnocylindria bacterium
GTCCTATCGGGCAAGGTGGTGCCTGCGCCGATGGGTGAGGCGCTGTTCTGCCGAGGTGTCGGGCAGTCTCACGCTGAAAGGGCGCCCGGCAGGCGCCCGTTACGCTCAGCACTGCCCGAACTCGACCTCGACAGCGGAGGCGGCCCGGTCGCAGACTAGGGGCGCAATGGACGACAGGACCCAGAAGGCCAACGGGAGCAAGGACGAGCAGGAGCCGATGCCGCCGGCGCCGAAGCGCGGCAAGCGGGTGGCATCGGCACCGGGGGCGGTGGTGGTGGCGGCGACCGCGGCCGTCGCCGGCGGCGCCGGCTGGGTGCTGACCACGCTCGGTGCGGTCCGCGGGGGCACCACTGGCTTCTGAGCGAAGCTCGCTGACCGGCCGGGTGGTGGCCATCGCCGGTGCCACGGGCAGTGCCGGCAGCGCAGCCGCGGCCGCCTTCGGGCAGGCTGGAGCTCGACTGGGCCTCATCGGCACCGATGCCGGCCGGCTGGCCGGCCTGGCCTCCGACCTCGGCCTCGCCGATGGCGCCTGGGCTCCCGGCCAGGGCGACCTGCGCACCTCCGCCGGAGCCGATGCGGCGGTGGGCGCCATCGCCGAACGCCTCGGTCCGGTGGACGTGCTGATCCATGTCGTCGGTGGCTGGAACGGCGGCACACCGACGGTCGCCGTGGAAGCCGATGACTTCGAGGAGATGCTGGGCCAGCATCTCTACAGCACGCTGCACATGGTGCAGGCCACGGTCCCCGGCATGGTCGAGCGGAAGTGGGGCCGCGTGATGGCCATCTCGACGCCACTCGCCAGCGAGCCGGGGCCGCGGGGCGGCGGCTACGTGGCTGCCAAGGCCGCGCAGGAGGCGCTGCTGCGCACGCTGGCCCGCGACCTGACCGGCACGGGCGTGACCGCCAACCTCATCCTGGTGCGGACCATCGACACCAAGCACGAGCGCGAGGAAGAGCCGACCTCGAAGAACGCGTCGTGGACCACGCCCGAGGAGATCGCCAAGGTCATGTTGTTCCTGGCCTCCGACGAAGCGCACACCATCAACGGAGCGCGGATCCCGCTCTACGCGCACTGATCACCACCCACGCGCGCGGCACCCGTTGGCCCATGACGAAAGTCCATTCGCCATGGGCCTGAGGCTCTTGCAAGGTTCGGCGCATGACAGAGCCGATGTCCGGGCGCTGGGTCTGCCGGCGTTGCTACGAATCGAACGACGCCGACGCCACCGCGTGCGGCCGCTGCGGCCTCGAGCGGGGGGCCGATCCGACGCAGGCCACCGACCCGGGCGCCAGCACTGAAGCACAGCAGCCCTGGGCCGCCGCCATGCCGGCCAAGCCCGCGGGCTCGCCCTGGCTGTCGCTGCTGGGTCGGTTCGGGTGGATCGCGGTGGTGGTCGTCATCGCCGGGGTCGGCATCTTCCTGAACGCCCGCCGCGACGACTCGGGACAGATCTCGAGCGCCGGCAACCTGGGCGTGGAGGACCTGCGCATCGGCGACTGCTTCACGCTCAAGGACGAGAGCGCCGACACGGTCGAGGAGGTCGACGCCAAGCCGTGCGGCGAGGCGCACGCCTACGAGCTGTTCCACGCCGCGGACATGAGCGGCGGCTCGTACCCGTCCGACGCGGACTTCACCGCCTTCATCGACCAGCAGTGCGTGCCGGAGTTCGGCGCGTACGTGGGCCTCTCCTACGCCGAATCGCAGCTGGAGTTGGGCTCGTTCACGCCCACGTCGGGCGCCTGGGATGACGGCGACCACAACGTGCAGTGCGTGCTCTACGACCCCTCCGGGGAGCTTCTTGTGGGCTCGATGAAGAACGCCGCTCGCTGAGCCCGCGGTACTTTCGGGGGATGGGTGCGGTGTGGGTGACTTCGCTACGGTCCGGGTCATGCGATCGGCGATGCCGCGCTCGTCCCGTGCCCTGCGCCTCCTGACCGGCGCCAGCAACGAACCGCAGCCTCGCACGAGGCTGGCGCGGGCGCTGCGTTTCGCCTCGCTGCTGGGCCGGGACCCGTACCTTCTCTACTCGGCCTCGCTGATTCCGGTGGCGGCCCTGGTGCTCGGCCTGTCGGGCGGTACGGCGGCGCTGCTGCCGCTGGCGATCCTGTCCGTCATCTTCGTCGGCGCCCAGATCCTCCTCAGCCGGATCCCCACGCGCCTGCGGCCCATGACGCCGCTGGGCTGGTCGTTCCTGCGCCTGACCCTGGCGCTGCTGTTCGTGTCCGGTTTGGTCGAGCTGTCCGGCGGGTCCTCGGGACCGATGGTCGCCCTCTTCATCCCGGTGGTGGTCGCGGCCGCGGCACTTGGCCCGCTGCAGGCGCTGGTCACCGGCGCCGTGGCGGCGCTCATCTACCTCTCGCCCGAGATCACCCGCATGGGCTCCACCGCCGACCTGGCGCTGCGCGGCATCACGCTGGCGGGCGTCAGCGTGCTGGTGGCATTCGGCATCCGCCGGCTGGTCGTGGCGCTGGAGCACACGAACCGCAGCCTGCGCTCCGCCATGCTGGCCGAGCGGCGGCGATCGCGGCAGATCACCGGCATGGAGGCGGTCAGCCGGATGCTGGTCGAGGGCGGTCCGACCAAGGAGGTGCTCGAACGGGCGCTGGGGATGCTGGCCGATCGGTTCGGCTACAACTACGTCTCCATCTACATCGCCGATGGAGACCGCCTGGTGCTCGGCGCGCAGCGCGGCTATGAGCAGCCGATCGACTCCTTCGACGGGACCGCCGGCGTGGTCGGCCGGGTGATGCGCAGCCACCAGCTGGCGTTCGTGGCCGATGTCCGGCAGGACAGCGACTACATCTCGGTGTTCGCCGAGGTCACCAGCGAGATCTGCGCGCCGCTGCTGGTCGACGGCCAGTTCCTTGGCATCCTCAACGTGGAGTCGCGCGAGCGATTGGACCGCACGGACCGCGACCTGGTGGCGACGCTGGCCGGCCGGATCGCGACGGTGGTCGCGCTGGGACGCGACCGCCAGGCGCTGGCCGAGCGCGCGGCGGTGTTCCGCAGCCTGCACGAGTTCACGCAGGCGGTCAGCGGCACGCTCGAGCTGGAGGCGCTGGGCGCCTCGCTGGTGGAGGGCGCGCGCCGCATGGTCCGCGCCGACCACGTGGCGCTCACCGTGCTCGACCAGGAGACCGGCCAGTACCGGGTGCGGGCGATCACCGACGCCCCGAACACCGAGCTCGGCGGCGAGGTTCGCCCCGGCGAGGGCCTGGCCGGGCGCGCCATCCGCGACCGCGCGATGGTGTTCGACGACGACTTCAGCACCGAACAGTTCCCGGTCGCCTATCGGGAGAGCGCGGAGCCGGTCACGCTGCTGGGCGCCGGGGTGCCGCTCATCCGCGATGGCGTGGTGGTCGGCGCGCTGTCGATCATGCGGCGCGACCTGGAGGACCGCTTCCGGCCGATCGAGCGCGAGGCGATGGAGCTGCTGGCCGGCCACGCGGCGCTGGCGCTGGCCAACGCGTTCCTGCACTCGGAGGTGGAGCAGCTGGCCATCCGCGACCCGCTGACCGGCCTCTACAACCGGCGCTACTTCGACGAGGCGCTGGAGCGGATCATCGCCGGGTGGCATCGGGCCACCGGATTGGCGCGCCGGCCGGTATCGGCCATCGTGTTCGACCTCGACCACTTCGGCGACTTCAACAAGCGCCACGGCCATCAGACGGGCGATCTGGTGCTGAAGACGTTCGCCGGCATCCTGCAGGCCCGCTTCCGCACCACCGACCTGGTGGCGCGGCTGGGCGGCGAGGAGTTCCTGGTCGTGCTGGAGGGCGCCGAGCGGTCAGACGCGGAGCGGGTGGCCGAGGAGGTGCGCGCAGCGCTCAAGGAGCACGGCCTGGCCAACGAGGACGGCGAGCGGCTGCAGGTCACCGTCTCGGCGGGCTGCACGCAGCTGGGCGAAGGGCAGTCGACCCGCGAGATGCTGCTGCGGACCGCGGACGTGGCGCTGTTCATGGCCAAGCGCGCGGGACGGGACCGTGTCGTCGCCGCGTAACGGCGTGGCCGGCGCAACCGGCCGGCAGCCGAACGTGCTGGCGTCCGCGCTGGACGCGGTGGTTGGCATGGATGCCGATGGGCTGATCGTCGCCTGGAACGCCCGCGCCGAAGAGATGTTCGGCTGGAAGGCCGATGAGGCGCTCGGCCACCACCTGCACGAGGTGCTGCTGCCGGCACGCTTCCGGCGGGCGCACCGGGCGGGTCTGCGCCGCTACCTGGAGACGGGCAAGGGCAACATCCTGGAGCGACGCATCGAGCTGCAGGCACTCCATCGGTCAGGGAACGAGATTCCGGTTGAGCTGGCAGTGGTCGCGGTGCAGCGCAATGGCTCGACCCAGTTCACCGGCTTCATTCGCGACCTGTCGCGCGAGCACGCCGCGCTGCAGGCGGCCCGCGAGAGCGATGAGCGCTACCGCATGCTGGTCGAGCGGCTGCCGGGCATCGTCTACATCGACGAGCCGGGAGCGCGTGGCCGCTACATCAGCCCGCAGATCGAGTCGCTGCTGGGCTACTCCGCCGAGGAGTGGCTGGAGGATCCGGAGCGCTGGGAGATCGCGCTGCACCCGGACGATCGCGAGCGGGCAGTGGCCGAGCTGCTCGCCGGCGAGCAGAGCGGCGTGCGCTTCACCTCCGAGTACCGGCTGCTGGCCCGCGACGGCAGCGTGGTCTGGATCCGTGACGAGGCGACCCCCATCCGCGACGCCGAGGGCAAGCTGCTGGTCCACGGCGTGATGTTCGACGTCACGCGCGAGCGCACCATCGAGGCCGAGCTTGCTGCGGAGGTCGCGGAGCGCGCCGAGGTGGCCACCGCGCTCAGCACCTTCCACCGCGGCATCGACGCGCACGCCACCGCCGCTGCGCTGGCCCGCGAGCTGGTCCGCCTGCGCGACCTGGACGTGGCGGTGGTCTATGCCTTCCAGGGATCCGAGGTCATGCCGCTGGCCATCCAGGCGCCACCGGGAGCGCCGGTGGCGGTCGGCCGGCCGCTGCCCAATGAGCGGGCCGCCTACCTGCTGACCAGCGCCGCCCGCGGTCCGTGGATCGACGAGTGGCGGGCGGGGCCGACCACGGGCGACTACGAGCGCGCGTGGCTCGACGTGGGCTTGCGCACGGTGGCCTACGTGCCGCTGTCACTGAACGGGCAGGCGTACGGTCTCATCGCGGCGGGCACCACCAGCGAGACGGCGGCGGGGCAGATGGGGCGCCGATTGCCGGCGCTGCTCGAGTACGCCACGGTCGCCAACGCGGTGCTGGGACCGCAGATCCGGCAGGCGATGGGCGAGCTCCAGATCCGCGCGCTCCGCGAGCTCATCTCGTCGGGCGGCGTGCGCACCGTGTTCCAGCCGGTCGTGCGGCTG